>JAFIEF010000027.1 GCA_020832655.1 Paracoccaceae bacterium | reverse complement strand
TCATAGGGCTCATCCTTTGAGTGTTTTACTCTCCGGTAAACCCGGGGCGGTTCAAAATGCGTTCGTGCCGACCAGCGTACCGCCCAGTCGGAAGGTGCCCGCGTCGGCCATGGCCGACAGGATGGAGCCGGTCGCGCGATCCGTCGGCGTCATGCCTTCGGCGCGCAGCAACCGGACGAGCCTTGAGCGGGTTTCCTGCCGTTCCCTTGCGGTTTTGCGCAGGTCTTCGAGTTGTGCGATGCGTGCCTGGGTCTCGGCCGTGTCTTCCCCGATATAGGTGAAGCGCATCTCGGACCCGACGCGGCGGGCGGCATACCAATAGGCCTTGTCGCCCCGCCGCTTCAGCGTCGGCGCGCCTTCAATGCCGGACAAGGCGTCGTCCTTCAGGAGCCGCACAAGATCCGTATACGCGCTCATCGCGATGCTGCTGAGAGAGGTCATGCCAATCATCTTCAAGTTTTGCTTGGCATGACTATACCTAGCAAAAGATTCTTTTGCTAGGCAGATGTGATGGGCTGTGCAACGCCCGCCCAGACCCCTCCAACGAACGTTGCGACGACGTGACCGGTACCATCGACGAGATCACCGGCTGTCAGCGCGGGCGCGTCTACAGCGATCGCCCCCATCGCGACATCCTGAGCGAGAGGACAGAGCCTCTGTCTGCATCGCGGCAAGGTACGGACTCCAGAGGCAGTGATCCCAAATCAGACATCAAGCGACTGTATTCATGTCGTATTTTTAGATATGGTCTGCCCTCAGATCGCGATTTCGAACACCCCGCCATCCTGTCGGGGGGGTCGGCGGTATCGCCCCTCCGCTACCAAATCCTCAACTGTACAGCCCGTAGCTGTCCCGCCATTATTCCCAACAAGCGGCGCAGAGTTTGCTGATTCTGCCCGATCTTTTGTTCGCCAGCTTCGCGTTGGACTTTTGCCCGGCACAGTAATCGTAAAGCTGCGCCTGCATCTTGTGAAACGCCCATTTGATCTCGGGTAAACGGGCACTCCTTCCACGGCCTCAACACCTCCCGCAAAGCGAAAAGTGTTGCCCAGATCCGCATCAGCGTCGCCAGATGGCTACCATTGGGGACTGAAAGCGCGTCTTCTTCTGAAGATGCGGACAATCAAGCAGAGCCAGCCGGGCCTGAACTGTCGGATTTTACGACAATTCTGCGACTTGTATCGTTGATCATCGATGTATATGTATCGCTTTCAGACGATACGGGAGTATTCGAGATGCTGGACCGGAACACCCTTGCCCCGCCTCCTCTGATCGAGGTGGACCAGATCGCGGTAATCGCCAAGGCCATGTCGCATCCGGCGCGGATTCGGATCATCGCCTTCCTGCTGTCGAAGCCCGGCTGCATTGGCGGCGACATCGTGGATCAGGTCGGGCTTGCGCAGTCGACCGTATCGGAACATCTGCGGATTCTGAAAGAGGCGGGGATCGTTACGGGCACGATCGACTATCCGCGTGTCTGCTACGCGCTCGACCCATCAGCGCTTGCGCCCTTGCGGGATCTGATCGCGGCTGTCGCCGCGCGCCCGCCACAAGCCGATGCCGCATGCTGTTATACCCCTGAAGGCTGCGTTCCCAAGGAGAGTTCCATATGACCACCCTCACTGTCTATGATCCCGCGATGTGCTGTTCGACAGGTATCTGCGGCACCGATATCGACCAACGCCTTGTCGGTCTGGCCGCCGATCTGGACTGGTTGAGGGCGCAGGGCGTGATTGTCCGGCGTTTCGGGCTAAGCCGGGAACCGGCCGAGTTCGCCGCCAATGATATCATCCGTCATATCCTTCAGGACAGCGCGGGCGACGACCTGCCGGTGTTCCTGGTCGATGGCGAATTGAAGGCAAAGGCGCGCTATCCCGGTCGCGCGGGACTGGCCGGCTGGGTTGGTGTTAACGACACCCCGGCCATTCTGGCGCCGACGGCATCCTCTGGCCGCGACTCGTCCGCGCCAGCGCCAATGCCGACGAGCGGTTGTTGCGGTGGCGCTGCCAAGGCCAGATCCGCCCAGAAGAAGGATGGAAACTGCTGCTGATGCAGGCCCGCGCCTGATCACCTTGTTCACGCCACGCATCCTGTGGCGTGCGAACCAGATACCGACCGCTCGTACCGAGCGGCCAAAGGAGCCGTCTTGTTCAACGATCTGCCCGGATTCGTCTTCTTTACCGGCAAGGGCGGCGTGGGCAAGACCACCATTGCCGCCGCCGTGGCGGCCGAACTGGCCGCGCGCGACCATATCCTGGCGACCAAGGGCGCGCGTCTGGACGCCCAAGGCCGCGCAATGCTGGAGGAAGACCTGCGCTCTCCCTGCACCGAGGAGATTGCTGTATTTCAGGCCTTTTCCCGTGTAATCCGCGAAGCGGGGCGCAAATTCGTGGTGATGGATACCGCGCCCACGGGCCACACGCTTTTGCTGCTGGATGCCACCGGGTCCTACCACCGCGATGTTCTGCGCCACGCGGGCGAAGCTTCAAGCCGCATGACCACGCCGATGATGCGGCTACAGGATGCGGACAAGACCAAGGTGCTGATTGTCACACTGGCCGAAACCACGCCGGTTCTGGAAGCCTCTCGCCTGCACGATGACCTGCGCCGCGCTGGCATTGAACCCTATGGTTGGGTCGTCAATGCAAGTCTGGCGGCGACCGGAACCACGCATCCCTTGCTTGCCGCCCGCGCCGCCACAGAAGCGCCCGAGATCGCAGCGGTTCGCGACACTCTGGCCGCGCGCCACGCGGTGGTGCCGATGCTGGCAGAAGACCCGGTCGGCACGGACCGTCTGCGCGCGCTGGTCGGTCACGCAACCGAACTTGCCTGAACCATAAGGGCGACGACGCCCATGTCTGCATTCGAACGTTATCTTTCAATCTGGGTCGCGCTGGCCATCATCGCGGGACTCGCCCTTGGACAAATCGCTCCGGGGCTGGTCGGGTTCCTTGCCGCGCTGGAATATGGATCGATCAATTTCGTGGTCGCGATCCTGATCTGGTTTATGGTCTATCCGATGATGGTAGGGGTGGATTTCTCCTCGCTGGCGCGTGTGCATGAGCGCCCCAAGGGGCTGATCATCACCCTGACCGTCAACTGGCTGATCAAACCCTTCACGATGGCTGCCCTTGGCGTGCTGTTTTTCGAGTATGTCTTTGCGCCCTTCATCGAACCTGGCACGGCGGGGCAGTATATCGCGGGCATGATCCTGCTGGGTGCCGCGCCCTGCACGGCAATGGTGTTTGTGTGGTCGCAACTGACCAAGGGCGATCCGAACTATACGCTGGTGCAGGTGTCACTCAATGACGTGATCATGATCTTCGCCTTTGCCCCCATTGTGGCGCTGCTGTTGGGCGTGACCGATATCACCGTGCCCTGGGAAACGCTGGTGCTGTCGGTGGTGCTGTACATCGTGGTGCCACTGACGGCGGGGGTGATCACGCGGCTTTATCTGACACGCGGTGCCCGCAATCAGGCAGAGGGCGAAGCCACGGTCGGCGCGTTTACGGCCCGCGTGAAGCCCTTCTCTATCATCGGGCTTCTGGCGACAGTGGTGCTGTTGTTCGGGTTCCAGGGCGAGGTCATCCTGGAGCGGCCCTTAATCATCCTGCTGATCGCCATTCCGCTGCTGATCCAGTCCTATGGCATCTTCGCCGTGGCCTATTGGGCTGCAAAAGCCTGGCGCGTGCCGCATAAGGTCGCCGCCCCCTGCGCCATGATCGGCACGTCGAATTTCTTTGAACTGGCGGTGGCGGTGGCAATCGGGCTGTTCGGTCTGAACTCTATCGCCGCCCTTGTCACTGTGGTCGGCGTGCTGGTCGAGGTGCCGGTGATGCTGTCGCTGGTGTGGTTCGCCAACCGCACGCGCCACTGGTTCCCGCTTGAGGAAACCCCGATCCGCGCCCCGCGCAGGAAGGAGCAGAACTGATGTCACAAACAGCATTGATTGCACTTGACCATTCCGCCGCCCAAGGCCCGCTGCTCGACTGTCTGTCTGATCTGCGCGAGGTGGGCATTTCGCGCGTAGTCCTGATCCATGTGGTGCAGATTGGCTATGGCCAAGGGGCGGGCTTTGGCAACAAGGATCTTCTGGAAGACTGGCTTGCATCCCGCGCGCGCGCGCTGCGCGAGGCCGGGCTTGAGGTCGAAATCGATATTCGTGCGGCGGGCGACGTGGCCAGAGATATTCTTGATGCAGCCCGTGACCACTGCGCCGAGCTGATCGTAGTCGGCTCTCGCGGGCAGAACATGATCCGGGGTCTGTTCCTCGGTTCGGTCGCGCGCGAGGTGATCCGCATCAGCCCATTGCCGGTGCGGCTGGAATGGGTTGAGCCCACTGACAAGGCAGGCGATGAAGCCTGCGCGCGCATGTGCCATGCCGGTCTGCGCAGAGTGCTTCTTGCCACGGATTTCTCTTCGCAGGCACAGGAAGCGGAACTGGCCGCCATCAAACTGGCCCCCCATGCGGGTGTCGTCGATCTGCTGCATGTCACAAGCCCGGATGAAGCCGCTCGATACACGCGCTGGCAGGTGATGGCGCATGCCGCCTTGAGCAGTATTGCGCAAGATATTGCCGCAGCCGGTGGCAAGGTCAAGCTGCATCTGGCCCAGGGCAAGCCCTCTGTGCAGATCGCCAAGGCTGCGGCAGATCGCGATACGGATCTGATTGTCATCGGCAAGCACGGGCAGGGTTGGGTGGAAAGCCGGATCATCGGATCAACCGCGACCAATCTATGCGAAATCGCGCGGCGTCCGGTGTTGGTGGTGCCCCTGCGCAATGGCACGGCATAAGGATCCTGTTTCTTTGTGTTGCCAGTTCCGCGCGCGGCCAGAAGGAAATCTACGGCCAGAGTGCCCTTGCTTTCGGACTAAGCAACGATGATCAGGCCGTTTTCGAACAAGTAGACATAATATGCGTCGCATCTGGCCGAGCCTCTTGACAAGATATTTATGAATATGATGTCACTTTCATTTTAGGAAGCTTTCCTGTGCCTCAGACCCTCGCCCTGCCTGAAACTGATTTTGCTGCGGTGCTGCGGCTTGAAGCAGATGGAAAGCGGAAATCCGACCGCACGCGCGCCGGCCTTATGGCTGCTACCTGCGAACTGCTTTCAAACGCATCCCCCGACGCGCTACGGGTTAGCGACATTTGTGCCAAGGCCGGTGTCGCGCATGGTACGTTCTATGTTTATTTTTCCGACATCCGCGCCCTGCTTGATGCCTTGCTGCAATCCTTCGTCGCCCATGTGCAGCATGCCATGCATGCTGTGGGCAAGGCGCAGCCCGGCGACCGTGTTCGGGCCACCAACGCGCTATACGTCGCGCTGTTCGAAAGAAACCCCGGCTTGATGCGCTGCCTTGTCAGCAGTTTTGACAGCTTCCCCGAAGCAGCGGCGCGATTTCAGGCGCTCAACCACGCTTGGGCCAAGACCGTGGCCGAAGCCGCCGGTCGAAGGCTGGCGCGTTCAGGGCAATCCGTCCCGAAAGACGAACTTCTGCGCCGCGCCCATGCCTTGGGCGGCATGGTGGATCAGTATTTGGTGACACTGCATTTCAACCGCGATGCCGCATTGGCAGATCTGTCCCGAGATCGCGAGGAAGTCATCGACACATTGACCTTTATCTGGAACCGGGGGTTGGGAATATGAGCCTTGTGCAGGATGCCGAATTCATCGATGCGCCCACGCTGCTGGCGCACCAGCAAGCGGCTTGGGCCGCGCAAGCATCCCATGTCGCGGCGCATTCGCCGTTTTATCAGGCATTGTGGCAGGGCATGACGCCGCCTTCGGACCTGCGCGAACTGCCAGCTCTGCCGCTATCCGACAAGGCACAATTACGGGTATCGCAGGCCGCTTTCCCCCCTTTCGGGGACTACCTTGCCGCGCCGCGCGAAACTGCGGTGCGGTTGCATCGCACCTCTGGGACCACAGGGCAGGCGATGAACCTTGCCCTTTCCTCGCGCGATTGCACAATCACCGAAACCGTGGGGGGGCGCTGCCACCGTGCGGCGGGGCTGCAACCGGGCATGACGGTCGTGCACTGCCTGAACTACCAGATGTGGATGGGCGGGCTGACCGACCATATGACCTTGCAGGCCACAGGTGCATTGGTCGTGCCGTTTGGCGTTGGCAGCAGCGAATTGCTGATCCGCACGATCCGCGAGGTCGGCATAGATGCAATTTCCTGCACGCCCTCTTATCCGGCTGTGCTGGAACGTGTCTTGGCCGAAAGTTTTCCCGAACTCTCGCCACGTGATCTGGGCCTGAAGCTTGGTCTTTTTGGCGGCGAGCCGGGGCTGGATGATCCGGCATTGCGCGACCGGCTGCGCACAGTCTGGGGGATGGAACCCCGCAACGCCAATTACGGGGTGTCGGATGTGTTTTCCAATTTCGCTGCGCAATGCGAACATGACACGCATCTGCATTTCATGGCCGCAGATGTGCTCTGGCCCGAACTGATTGACCCCGAAACCGGAACGCCGCTGACGCTGGAGGCCGGGCGCGAAGGCGAACTCGTACTGACCCACCTTGCGCGCGATTGCCAGCCACTGGTGCGGTTTCGGACAGGTGACATCATCGCCGTCGATCATACCGCCCCCTGCACATGTGGGCGCAGCGGGTTTCGCTTCCGGGTCGTCGGGCGCAGTGATGACATGGTTGTGGTGCGCGGATTGAACCTGTTTCCCACAATGGTTGCTGCAATCATCAACACCGATCAAAGGCTTTCGGGGAATTACCGGATTTTCCTCGACGGGCCGCCGCCCTATGACCATCTGCCACTTCATGTTGAACGCGCTGATGGCAGTGCGGACGATCCCGCCATTGGCCGCGCATTGGAAGCCGCCATCAAGCGCCAGCTTGGCGCCACTGCCCGCGTCAGCGTAGGGCCACCCAGAAGCTTCCCCGTCACCGAAGGCAAGACCCGCCACGTTCGAAGGATCGACACATGAGCGATTTCATCTACGACACAGTAAACAGCTCTCTGGCAGGTGAAGGGGTGCGCTGCATCGAATTGAACCGCCCCGAGCGCCTGAACGCGATGAACCTGCAGCTTGTACGGGACGTGACGCAGGCATTTCGTGATGCGCATGATGATCCTTCAACGAATGCGATCCTGTTCACGGGTGCAGGGCGGGCGTTCTGTGCGGGTGACGACCGCCATGATCACCGACACCCCGAAAACGCCGAAGCCGCGCGCTTCCTGGTCGAGGCCATACAGGACGCCACGCGCGCCATCAGTTTTGGCCCCAAACCTGTTGTTGGCGCGATCAATGGCTGGGCAGTCGGGGGCGGTTTTGAATGGGCAATCAATTGCGATTTTCCGCTCTGGGCGGAAAGCGCCAAAGGCTTCTTCCCCGAAGTTTCGCTGAACCTGTTCGTTACAGGTGCGGTAACCAGCTTGTTGCCCGCCCTGGCCGGTCTGCAAAAAGCAAAAGAGATGTTGTTCCTGGGAAGACGCTACAGCGCCGCAGAATTGCACGATGCAGGCGTTGCATGGCGCGTTGTTCCGGATGCGGCGCTTCACGACGAGGCGACAGCCGTTGCCCGCAAACTTGCTTCGCTGCCACCACTTGCAGTGCGCGCCATGAAGCGCACACTCAACCTGACCGCCTGCACTGACATGAACCGCGCGCTCCAGCTTGAAGCCGACGCCACAGTTGCGGGGTTTCTGGACCCGGAAACAACCCGATTGCTCCAGGACTTCTGAGCCATCACCCGCGCTCATCTTCTGTGGTTAACGGTATTGCCTTCGCTTGCAAGGTGTTGATCCCGAAGCATTGCCCTTGGTCGAGTTGAGTCACGCATTCGGTTGCAAGGCAACAAACCTGCAGCCCGCTTTCCACCCTGCATGAGTGATCAGTGCTGATCGGCAATATCGACTGATCCGGTTACGCGACCCCGGAGACCATCGCCGCCGCCCGCTGCGGATAATCGGTGATGATCCCGTCCACCCCCATCGCGATCATGCGCGCAATATCGTCGGGGTCATTCACGGTCCAAACATTCACCTGCAAACCAAGCGCCTGCGCGGTCGATAGACGCGCGGCAGTCAGGTCGCGATGGAACGGGCACCAGAATTTCCCGCCAAGATCCGCAATGATCCGGGGCAGGTCGGTGTCGCCCAATCGCCGTGCCGCGCCATCCATCCAGGGGGAAGCGGCAAAGATGTTTGCCTCTTGCGTCCCCTCCAGCGTCAGATATCCGCGGGGGATGTCAGGCGCGATCCGGTGCAGGGCCGACAGCACGCGCCAGTCAAAAGAGGAAATCACCAGCGGATTGACCAGCGCCCGCGCAGCTATCACGTCCGCGACCGCATCGGCCAGATGCGCGGGCGCGGCCCCAAGCTCGGCACGATCTGCGAAGGACTTGATCTCGATATTCAGGGTCAGCGACGGGTCTTGCTGTGCCCAGTCCAGAAACCCGGCAAGCGTTGGGATCAGCGCACCATCGGCGGGGCGCTGGTCAGGATAGCGCGCGCCATAGGGATGATCGGGGTTCAGACGCCCGACATCATAGCGCTGCAGCTCGGCCAATGTCAGATCGATGATCTTCGGCCCCGCATCCTGCAACCAGCGCCCTTGCGCATCGCGTGCCAGTTGCGCGGGCATCAGCGGGTCGTGGATGACAACCGGCACGCCATCGGCGCAAAGCTGCACGTCAATCTCTACCCCCCGAATGCCCTGCGCGCGCAACCAGCGAAAGCTATCCATCGTGTTTTCGGGCAGCACGCCGCGTGCGCCGCGATGGCCATAGACAAGCGGGGGCCGAGGCGTGCTCATGCTGTGCCTTGGCCCGTGACAGTGCCGAAGCGACGCAGATGGCAGTTCGTCCTTGCAGTGCGATACATCGTCACCATCCGTTCTTCAGCACCCCCCCTCGCACATCACTGCAAGCCCTGCGCCTTTGCCCTGCCTTGCTGATCATGGTCTTCGGCCATTCCCTCTGCGCGGTCAAGCATTTGCCAGCCGACGGCTGCATGGGCCGCCTAGCGTTACTGGCGCAGGGTCATTCCCCGCGCGCCAGCCGGTCCAGCCCTTGCAGCAGGGAAGCGCGGGTGCCCGCCTGGTGCAGATGGATGCGCAAGCGCTGGTTATAGCCACCTTCAGTCTCAAGCGCCGACACCAGCGCCTTGGCAGGCCCGGCAGACAGGTTCGAGGCCACAAGCGCGCGCAAAAACGCCTCGCCCTGCGCGGGGTCGTCAATAAGACTGCCCAGCCAGTCCGAGGCATCGGCCACCATCTGCGCCAAGGGCGACAGCACCGCCTGCGCGCAAAGATAGGCCGCAAGTTCGGCATCATCCTTCAGCGGGAATATCTGGTTGCGCGGGGCGAACAGGGTTTCGATCAGCCCGGTCTTACCCAGCGCCAGAACCGCCGAGCCGCCTTCGGCAATACCGGGATAGGGCAGCATCAGCGCCACCGCACGCGCCGGGGCCACCATTGGCGCGGTCTGCGCAAGCGATGCCCCGGCCATCAGCGAAATCACCTGCTGATCAGCCCGAAACCGCAGCGCGCCCAGAATTTGCGGCGCAGCCCCGGCCATCAGGCCCAGAAACACCACATCGCTGGCATCCAGAACCGCCTGATTTTCGGCGACGGAAACTTCCGCGATTTCACCCGCCAGCATCGCGGAATTGGCCGCGCTGCGCTGCGAGAGCGTGATGACATGCCCCTGCCCCGCCAGCCCGCGCACAAGCGCAGTTGCAATCGTGCCCGTCCCGATCACACCGATCCGCATCAGATATCCTTCATCAGCCGCAGCGCATCATGGATCGCGGCATGGGTGTTGCGCGCGCTGACAGCATCGCCGATGCGGAATAGCTGGAACCGGCCATCGGGGTTACGGGTTACAGCCTGCGGGCGGCCTGCAACCAGCGCGTCGTAATCCACCGCACCCAGATTCGCTGACAATGGTTTGAGGTCGAAATACAGATCATCCATCGGCATGGTGCCGTAATTCACCACCACCTGATCATAGCGCCGGTTGGTGGCGTGATCGCTGTAATCGGTGCCGATGGTGGCGATCAGGCGGTTGCCCTCGCGCGCTACATCCAGCAGGCGGCGGGTCACCGTGAAGGTGACATCCTTGTCTTGCAGCGCGCGCATATAGGGGACCAGATTCATGCCCATGATGTCGGGGGCGAAGGTCCGGTCGGGGGTCATGACCTCGACCCGCGCGCCCGCATTCGCCGCCACTTCCGCGGCCATCAGGCCGGGATGATCGCCCGCCTCGTCATAGACCAGCACATGGCCCGCTGGCTTCACATCGCCCGCAATGATGTCCCAGGCGCTGACGACATGCGGGTTTTCGACGCCGCTTTCAAACAGTTCCGTGTTGGGCAGCCCGCCAGTGGCGATGATCACAACATCGGGTTTGAGCGCAGTGACATCCTCGGCCTCGGCGAAAATGTTGAAATGAAACGCCACATCGCGCGCGGCGCATTGCGCCATGCGCCAGTCGATGATGCCGATCATCTCGCGCCGGCGCGGGTTCTGGGCGGTCAGGCGCACTTGCCCGCCGGGGTCGGGCTGGGCTTCGAACACCACCACCTCATGCCCGCGTTCGGCGGCCACGCGCGCAGCTTCCAGCCCCGCCGGGCCAGCGCCCACCACCACCACCCGCTTGCGCGCCTTGGCCGGTGTGATCTGATGCGGCAGGGTCAGTTCGCGGCCGGTAGCGGCGTTGTGGATGCACAGCGCCTCGCCCGCCTGATAGATGCGGTCCAGACAATAGGTGGCACCCACACAGGGGCGGATATCGTCTTCGCGCCCTTCGACGATCTTGCGCACGATATGCGGGTCAGCCATATGCGCGCGGGTCATGCCGACCATGTCCAGCAAGCCTGCCGCGACTGCATGGCGCGCGGTCGCCACATCGGGGATGCGGGCTGCGTGGAAGGTGGGCATGCCGGTTGCCGCGCGCACAGAGCCCGCAAAATCCAGATGCGGCGCATAGGCCATGCCCTGCACCGGGATCACATCGGTCATCGCCGGGTCAGTATGGATGCGCCCGCGAATGACATTGAGGAAATCCACCATCCCGCAATCGGCAAGGCGTCTGGAAATCTCCAACCCTTCGGCGGCGTCAATGCCCCCTTTCGCGGCCTCATCCGCTGTATAGCGCAGTCCGATGATGAACTCGTCCCCCACCCGCGCGCGCATGGCGCGCAGCGTGTCCATCAGCAGTTGCATACGGGTATCAAGGCTTTCGCCGCCATAAGGTCCGTCCAGATCATTGGTCAGGGGTGACCAGAACTGATCAAGCAGATGGCCATAGACCTGCAATTCCACCCCATCCATGCCACCCGCCTGCATCCGTTCCGTGGCATCGGCAAAGTCAGAGATGATGCGCGCGATATCCCAATCCTCGGCCAGCTTCGGAAAGGCCCGATGCGCGGGTTCGCGATGCTTGCTTGATGACACCGAAGGCAGCCACTCGCCCTTGTTCCAGCCGGTGCGCCGCCCCAGATGGGTAAGCTGGATCATCACCGCGCAGCCATGCTCGTGGCAGGCATCGGTTAACGCACGGATATGCGGCACCACCTCGTCCTTCCAGGCCAGGATATTGTTGAAAACCGGCGGGCTGTCGCGCGACACGGCGGCAGAGCCTGCGGTCATCGCCAGCGCAACGCCAGCCTTGGCGCGCTCGGCATGATAGGCGACATAACGCGCTTTCGGCATCCCGTCTTCGGGATAGGCAGGTTCATGCGCGGTGGTCATGATGCGATTGCGCAGGGTCAGGTGTTTCAACTGATACGGTTGCAACAGCGGATCGTCAGACATGCTTCCCCCCTAATACCACCCATCCTGCATCGCAGCCTTGCGGCGCGCAACGAAGTCGCGCAGCGCATCATCCACGCCCGGATCAATCACCGGGGGCTGATAGCGCGCCAGCACGTCTTTCCAGCGCTGATTTGCGCGTTGCGCGGCATCCACACTGCCCGTTTCTTCCCAGGTTTCATAGGTGCGATCATCATTGAAACCGCTATCCCAATAGGCGGTTTCATAGTGGCGCAGGGTGTGATCGGTGCCAAACAGATGCTCGCCCGGACCGAATTGCGCCAACGCGTCGAAGGCCAGCGTGTCGTCGCTGACTTCCAGCCCTGCCAGATAGGCATGCAGCGCGCCGCACATATCCATATCCATGATCATTTTCTCATAGGACATCGACAGCAGCCCATCGACAAAGCCCGTCGCATGCAGGATGAAATTCGCCCCGCCCTGAATGGCCGACATCATCGACATCATCGCCTGCTGCATGGCCTGCCCGTCAGGGGCTTTCGAGGTGCTGAAATTGCCTGCGCAGCGCAGGGGCAGCTTCAGCCGCCGCGCAAGCTGGCCCATCACCAATGATCCCAGCGCGGGTTCTGGCGTGCCGAAAGTGGGGGATCCCGTGCGCAGCGACATCGAGGACAGAAACGCCCCCAGCACCACCGGCGCGCCGGGCCGCACCAGTTGCGCCAGCGCGCAGGACGCCATCGATTCCGCCAGACATTGCGCCACCGCCCCGGCCATTGTCAGCGGCGACACCGCACCCCCCAGCAGAAACGGCAGATGGATCGACCCCTGACCAGCTTCGGCATAGCTGCGGATGCCCGCTGTCGTCACGCCGTCCAGCACCAGCGGCGATGTGGTGTTGAAATTGCCCATGATCACGCAGTTGTTGTCCACGAAATCGGCGCCAAACAGGATGCGGCACATCTCGATACTGTCGGCGGCACGCTCGGGCGCGGTGATTGACCCCAGAAATGCGCGGTCGGAATAGCGCATATGGGCATAAATCATGTCCAGATGCCGCTTGTTGACCGGCACATCGGTTGGTTCACAGATCGTGCCGCCTGAATGATGCAGCCAGGGCGAGGATTGCGCCAGCTTGATCAGGTTTTCGAAATCCGCAATCGTGCCATAGCGCCGCCCCTGATCCAGATCCATCACGAAGGGTGATCCATAAGCAGGCGCGAACACCATCGCATCGCCGCCAATTTCTACATTGTTGGCCGGGTTGCGGGCATGCTGGGTGAAGCACGCGGGCGCGGATTTCAGCACCTCGCGCAGCATTCCCGGTTCAAAGCAGATGCGCCAGACCTCGCCCGAGACATGGCTGACCTGCGCCCCGGCCGCGCGATAAAGGCGCATGGCCTCTGCATCCTCGCGCAATTCGATCCCGATCTCGGCCAGAATGCGCTCGGCCGTGGCCTCGATCCGGGCGAGCGCCTCTTCGCCCAGCAAATCAAATGTCGGGATGCGGCGGGTGATATAGGGCGTGCGCAGATGCAGGTTCTGCCCCGGCTCGGCGCTGCGGGTGACGCCTGCGCGCCCCTTGCGCGCGCGCCGTGCGGGCCGATCCCCCGGCGCGGCATCCTTGTTACGGGTCTCGGTCAACATGCCGTCACCTCTTGTCGGGGATAATGCGCCACAGCCCCTTCGGGGCGGTGGCTTTGCTCTCGCAACCCTGCGGCCAGCAGCACTGTCTGGCAAGGCCAGAAAAATTCATCCTGACTTAATTCAGCTTGGCCAAAGCGGGGCTTTCCGCCTATATTACGCGCTGCATCAATCCCTTAACCGAGGTCACCTTGCCCAAACGCCCCTATGACCTGCCCCCGATGAGCGCGCTGGTCGCGTTCGAGGCCGCCGCACGCCATGTCAGCTTCACCCGTGCCGCGCGCGAATTGAATGTGACGCCCGCCGCCATCAGCCATCAGGTCAAGACGCTGGAGGCCGAGTTGCAATGCACGCTGTTCCAGCGCCATCATCGCGGCGTCAGTCTGACGGAAATCGGTGCCTATCTGCTGGTGGCGCTGCAACGCGGGTTTGAAGAAATGGCCGATGCGACCCGCCAGCTTCGGCACCGCGCGGCCCGCGCTTCGGTCACGATCGGGGTGACAACAGCGGTCAGTTCGCTGTGGCTGACCCCGAAGCTGGCGCAGTTCTGGAAAACGCATGGCGATATTTCCGTGGCGCAGATCGTCAGTGACAGCGGCGAAACCCCGGCGGATTGCGATCTGAGCATCCGTTACGGCATTGTGCCGCGCGATGGGGGCGAATGCAGCGTGCTGTTTCAGGACCGACTGATGGCCCTTGCCAGCCCCCGCTTCGCCGCCGCCCATCCGGTGCGCGAGGTGCAGGAACTCGTCCGCCTGCCGCTGATCCATTTCGATTCGCATGTTGAAGGCTGGACAAGCTGGCAGGGCTGGTTTCGGGCGCTGGGCTATGACGGCCCGATCAACAACAGCCACCGCGTCAACAACTACCTGATTGCACTGCAGGCGGCAGGCGATGACATGGGCGCGGTGCTGGGCTGGGTCGGGGTGGCCAGACCCTATATGCAGGCCGGACAGCTGGTGCCGCTGCTGCCCGATCAGGTCACCCCGCAAGAGGATTTCCATGTGATGCTGCATACGCGCGCGTCGCCGCGCGCGCGGCTGGTCTATGACTGGCTGGTCAGTGCCGCGCGCGCCGATGCGGGCCGCGCAAGCTGGCCGCTGGCGAACTGATCCGGTTGCGGGTCAGTCGCCGGCCTCCATCGCCTCCAACTCATCAATGAAGCCTTCGATCATGCCAAGCCCCTTGTCCCAGAAAGCCGGATCGGTGGCATCCAGCCCGAAGGGCGCCAGCAATTCCTTGTGGTGCTTGGACCCGCCTGCCGCCAGCATCTCGAAATACTTGTCCTCAAACCCCTCTGGCGCGGACTCATAGGCGGCATAAAGCGCATTCACCAGCCCGTCGCCAAAAGCATAGGCGTAGACATAGAAGGGCGAATGGACGAAATGCGGAATATAGGCCCAGAAGGTTTCATAGCCGTCCATGAAATTGAACACCGGGCCAAGGCTTTCGGCCTGCACCGACATCCACAGCGCATTGATGTCGTCAGGCGTCAACTCGCCCTCGCGCCGCGCGGCATGCAGCTTGCATTCGAAATCATAAAACGCGATCTGGCGAACAACCGTGTTGATCATATCTTCGACCTTGCCCGCCAGCAGCACCTTGCGTTCGCTGTCGGACCCGGCCTGCGCCAGCATCTTGCGGAAGGTCAGCATCTCGCCAAAGACCGATGCGGTTTCGGCCAGCGTAAGCGGGGTTGACGACAACAGCTCCCCCTGCCCTGCGGCCAGACGCTGATGCACGCCATGCCCCAATTCATGCGCCAGCGTCATCACATCGCGCGGCTTGCCCAGATAGTTGAGCATGACAAAGGGGTGGGCATCGGTGACAGTGGGGTGGGCGAACGCCCCCGGCGCCTTGCCGGGTTTGACCGCCGCATCGATCCAGCCCTGGGTGAAGAAGGGCTGGGCAAGCTCTGCCAGTTTCGGCGAAAACCCTGCATAGGCGTCCAGCACCGTGTCGCACGCATCCTGCCATTGATAAAGGCGCGGCGTTTCCATCGGCAGGGGCGCGTTGCGGTCCCAGACTTCCAGCTTGTCCAGCCCCATCCAGCGCGCCTTCAGCGCGTAATAGCGATGCGACAGCCGCGGATAGGCCGCAACCACCGCGTCGCGCAGCGCCTGCACCACTTCGGGTTCGACGTGATTGGCCAGATGGCGGCCATGCTGGGGGCTGGGCATCTTGCGCCAGCGATCCTCTATTTCCTTTTCCTTGGCCAGCGTGTTGTGGATGCGCGCGAACAGCTTCAGCCGCGCGCCGAACACATCCGCCAGCGCGCGCGCGGCACCTTCGCGGGTCTTGCGGTCAGGGTCGGTGAGCAAGTTCAGCGTGGCTTCCAGCGCCAGCGGCTCCTCGGCGCCCTCGGGGCTGAATTCCAGCCCCGCCATCGTTTCGTCAAACAGCCGGTTCCAGGCCGCTGCCCCGACCGTGGACTGGTCGTGCAGGAATTTTTCCAGCTCATCTGACAACTGATGCGGGCGCATCGCGCGCATCCGCTCCAGCACCGGCTTGTAGCGCGCCAGATCCGCGCTTTGCACCAGCACCGCATCCAGATCAGCATCGCTGATGCGGTTCATTTCCAGCGCGAAGAAGACCAGCGCGGTGGTGGCATCAGTAACGCGGTCCTGCGCATCGGCCATGAATTTGGCGCGCTCGGGGTCAAGCGTGTTCTGGTAATAGCGCAAGCCCGCATAGGACATCAGCCGCCCGGCGGTCTGCTCGATCTGCTCGTAGCGCTGGATGCAGGCCAGAAGCTCCACCGCATCAAGCTGCGCCAGCCGCCCTTCATAGCTTTGGGCAAAATCGCGGCATTCGCGCGCCAGCCAGTCGAAATCACGCGCCAGTTCAGGGGCATCGGGGGCGGCATAGAGCGCGCTCAGATCCCAATCGGGCAATTGGCCGAATTCGGTCCGGGTGGTGCTTTGCTGGTCAAGGGGCATGGAACTCTCCGGTTGGGTTTGGCCCAAGACTTAGGCCGGACAGGCGCGACCTGCAAGCATCCGCGCACAGGATAGTGCAGCGCATCGCCCTTGCCGGATGCCACCGGCATCCGGCGCGCCCGCGAGGGGTGCCGGGGCGGGTGGGTGGGGTACGCCTCGCGGGCGCTTCAGGCTGCGTTCAACCGCGCCTCGGCAATGCCCACATACCAGCTGCATCCATAAGGCATGACCTCGTCATTGAAGTCATATTCCGGGTGGTGCAGCCCCGGCCCGTTGCCTGCCCCCAGCACGATATAGGCACCGGGGCGTTCCAGCAGCATATAGGCGAAATCCTCGCCCCCCATATTGAAACCCGCATGCAGACACTGGCCCGACACTTCAAGGGCGACCTGACGCGCAATTTCGGTCTGCGCGGGATGGTTTTCCATCACCGGATAGCCATGCAGAAAGGCGATATCGGCCTGCCCGCCATAAGTCTGCGCCACGCCTGCCGCGACCTCTCTCAGCCGCGTTTCTGCCAGCTTGCGCAGATCTGCATCATGGGTGCGGATGGTACCGCGCAATTCGCAGCGCTGCGGGATGACATTGAAGGCGGTCGAATCCGTGCGCACCCCGGTCACCGACAGAACGATATTTTCCACCGGGTCGGCATTGCGCGACGCGATGGATTGCAGCGCCACGATCAGTTGCGACGCAGCCAAGGTCGGGTCAATCGCTTCTTGCGGCTTGGCGGCATGGCCGCCGCGCCCTTCCAGCGTGATGCGAAACTCGTCGCATGCGGCATAGAACGGCCCCGGACGGATATTGAATTCGCCCAAGGGGTGGCCGGGGCGGTTATGCAACCCATAGACTTCTTCAATGGCGAAGCGATCCATCAGCCCGGCCTCGCACATCACCTTCGCGCCGGCCCCGCCTTCCTCGGCAGGCTGAAAGATCACCGCAACCGTGCCCGCGAAATTGCGCGTCTCGGCCAGATATTGCGCCGCGCCCAGCAGCATGGTGGTGTGGCCGTCATGGCCGCAGGCATGCATCTTGCCGTGATGGGTGCTGGCCCAGGGCTTGCCCGTGGCTTCATGGATCGGCAGCGCATCCATATCCGCGCGCAGCCCGATCACCCGCCCCGGCCCCTTGCATCCGTGGATCAGAGCGACCACCCCGGTCACGCCGATGCCTTCAACCACCTGATCACAGCCGAAACCGCGCAGCTTCTGGGCGACAATGCCCGCCGTGCGGTGGCATTCGAACTGCAATTCAGGATGGGCGTGGAAATCATGCCGCCACTCCCGCAACTCCGGCATCATCTCGGCAAATCGGTTTCGAACGGGCATGGTGATCCTGCAAAGGTCAGAGCGTGCATCAAAGCTAGCCCTGCATCGGGCAGACAGCAAGTCCGCGCGGGCGCTAATCCTCGAACAGTTCCGGCTGACCGGCGATATTTGCACCCTCTGGATCGATGTCATCCTCATCCGGCCCAATGGCCCCCGGCGCGGGGCGGCTGTCCAGCAGACCGGCTTCACGCAATTCCTTCAGCCCCGGCAGGTCGCGGGCCGAATCCAGCCCGAAATGATCCAGAAATTCGGGCGTAACCACAAAGGTCACGGGCCGCCCCGGCGTCATCCGCCGCCGCCCCAGCCTGATCCAGTCCAGTTCCAGCAACTGGTCGATGGTCCCGCGCGACACTGCCACACCGCGGATTTCCTCGATCTCGGCGCGGGTGACAGGCTGGTGATAGGCGATGATCGCCAGCGTCTCGATCGCGGCGCGCGACAATTTGCGCGTTTCGACCCGTTCGGACTGCATCAGCCAGCCCAGATCGGGCGCGGTGCGCAGCGCATAGCCGTCACCCACCCGCACCAGATTGACCCCCCGCCCCTGATAACGCGAACGCAGATGCCCCAGCGCCTCGGTCACATCGCAGCCATGCGGCAGCCGCGCGGCAATCTGCGCGGCGCTCAAGGGGTCGGCGCAGGCAAACAGGATCGCTTCCACCATGCGTTCCTGTTCGGCCATTGGCGGGGCCGGGAACAAGGGGGTGTCGTCATCTGCGCGGGTCGGATCACTCATCCGCTGTTACTGCCCTGCCCGCCTGCGCAAATGCAAGGGCGCAAATGTGTCGGACTGGCGCAATTCGATCTGCCCCTGCTTGGCCAGTTCCAGCGTCGCGGCAAAGGTCGAGGCCACGGCCGAGCGCTTGCGCGCAGGCGCGCCGCGCCAGCCTTCGGGCAGATAGGCTTGCAGGCTGGTCCAGTCCGCTGCCCCCGGCACCATCCGCGACAGCCGTTCCAGCGCCGCTTCCAGCGGGTAGATATCGGTGCGGTCAAAGGCATAGGGGCGAAACTCGTCGCGGGTGCGCAGCCGTGCATAGGCGCGCATCAGATCCAGCAGGCTGACATCGAACACTGTCTTGCGGCTGACCGCCAGCGGGGTGGGATCCCCGCGCGCGAAGAAATCGCGCCCCTTCTGGTCGCGCCCCATAAGCCGGGCTGCGGCTTCGCGCATGGCTTGCAGGCGTTCAAGCTGGAAGGCCAGATGCGCGGCCAGCTCCTCGCCGCTCGGGCCATCCTCCGCGGGGTCGGGGGGCAGCAGCAGGCGCGATTTCAGATAGGCCAGCCACGCCGCCATGACCAGATAATCCGCCGCCAGTTCGATGCGCAACTGCCGCGCCTGTTCAACGAAGCCCAGATATTGTTCGGCCAGTTGCAGCACCGAGATACGGCGCAGATCGACCTTTTGCGTGCGCGACAGGGTCAGCAGCAGATCAAGCGGGCCTTCGAAACCATCCACATCAATGATCAGCGCCTCGGCCTCACGCCGGGCAGAGATATCATCGCTGCTGTCCCACAGATCGTTCATGCCATGCCGAACCTACAGGCCGGGCAAAAAACGGATCATCACGCCAACTATTGCCACGACGACTGTCAGATACGCCAGCAACCGCGTGTTCATCCAGTCCTTTGTCGGCATATCCTCAAACCGGCCCTTAAGATACCGGGTGTCTTCTCGCACGGCATCCAGCTTCTCTCGAAGGGCGCGGGCATCTTGTTCCAACAATTCGACACGGCGTTCCATTTCCCCTCCAGTGCCATCAGGCGGTCCAGACGGCGGCAGCCCTGCACCTGACCCGCCTTGGTGCAAGTAAGAGACATTATCCGACATCTTCTTTACTCGCAGTATCGGTGTCTGCATTCTCATTCTGGTTAACGTCGCGAGCGATGCGCTCTATCAGTCGCGCAAACTCCAACCAGTCTTTGGTCGACATGGATACAGCCACATGCATGTTCGTATCTTGTCCAGCGAGAACCTGCTCTCCAAATGCGACACGCATGATGTCCTGCCCTGCATGCACAATAAAGCGATTTGTGACCAGAGTGGGCAGGGCCAAGGCACGTTGTACCTCTGCTGTAGCATGGTTGCCAGAACTAGTCTCTTTGTTCTCCGTCATCTGTTTCCTGCCGCTATTGTTTCGAGCAAATATGTCTGTTGCTGATAAACATAGTAATACAAATGGCGCATATAAGACGCTTGGCAGCGTAATTCGGTGACGTAATGCTGTCCAGAAAAACAATCAGCGGTCGCGTTCCCATTCGCGCAGGCGGGCGACATAGCGGGCAAGGGTGTCGATCTCCAGATTGATCAGATCGCCCGTCTGCACCCGCCCCCAATTCGTCACCTGCTTCGTATGTGGGATCAGGTTGATGCCGAATTCCGCGCCTTCGACCTCGTTCACGGTCAGTGATGTGCCATTGAGCGTGACCGAGCCTTTGGGCGCAATGAAGCCTGCAAGCGCATCAGGTGCGCGCAGGCGGATGCGGGTGCTGTCGCCTTCGGGCGTGACCGACAGCACAGGCGCGACACCATCGACATGGCCGGTCACGATATGCCCGCCCAGCTCGTCGCCCAGCTTCAGCGCGCGTTCCAGATTGACCTGCCGCCCCGGCACCCATGCGCCCAGATTGGTCTTGGCCACGGTTTCTGCCGAAACCTGCACCTCATACCAGTCCGGCCCCAGCGCCACCACGGTCAGGCACACCCCGTCAGAGGCGATGGACGCCCCCAGATCAATACGGCCCGTGTCATAGCTGGTGCGGATGCGCGCGCGCAGATCGCCTGTCTGCGCGACCTCCAGCACTGTGCCGATATCCGTAACGATGCCTGTGAACATTCCCTGCATCCCCCTTGCTGAGCGCCCCGAACAGGTAGCCCCATCGCAGCCCCAGCACAACCCCGCCACAGTTCCGCCGCCTTCCTGTAACAGGATACTGACATTAACCAGTATTTCGTCTAGTTTGTGGAAAAAGAGAGCAGTCGTATCCTTGGCGGATACATCAGTTTCATGGTGTGCGATGCGTATCAGTGGCGATGGGCGGCGCTTTGTTTTCCTGCAAGGCCCGCATGGTCCGTTTTTCAACCGTCTGGGGCGCATGTTGCGTCAGGCGGGCGCGCGCGTCTGGCGCGTGGGGTTCAACCAGGGCGATGCCGCCTTCTGGCGCGACAAGGCGCATTACATCCCGTTTGACGCCCCGCCACAGGACTGGCCCGCCACCTTCCGCCAGATCGTGGCGCAGCATGGCATTACCGATGTTGTCCTTTATGGCGATATCCGCCCCATTCATGCACAGGCGCTGGCGATTGCGCGCGAATTGGGGCTTGAAATCCATGTCTTCGAGGAAGGCTATCTGCGCCCTTATTGGGTGACATATGAACGGGGCGGATCGAACGGCAATTCCGCCCTGATGGGGCTGAGCGTGGCGCAGATGCGCGCGGCACTGAAGAAATGCGATCTGGAACTGCCCGACCCGCCCGCGCATTGGGGCGATATGCGCCACCACATATTCTATGGCGCGCTCTATCATTTCTGCGTCATGACGCTGAACCGGCGCTACCGCAATTTCCGCCCGCATCGCGCGCTCAGCGTGGGGCAGGAGTTTCGGCTCTATGCCAAACGCCTCTGGGCGCTGCCGTTGGTTGCGCTGGAACGGCGCGTGGCGCAGTGGCGCATCCGCAATGGCGGCTTTCCCTACCATCTGGTGCTGTTGCAACTGGAACATGACAGCAGCTTTCAGGCCCATAGCCCGTTTTCCAGCCAGACCGAGTTTCTGGAGCTTGCCTTTCAGGGCTTCGCCGCAGGCGCGCCGCAGCATCATCATCTGGTGATCAAGGCGCACCCGCTGGAAGACGGGCGCGCGCCCTTGCGCAAGGTGGTCAGGCGGCTGACGCAGCAGCATGGGCTGAACGGGCGCGTGCATTTCGTGCGCGGCGGCAAGCTGGCCGCTTTGCTGAACCATGCGCGCTCTGCCGTCACGGTGAACTCGACGGCGGCGCAGCAAGTGCTGTGGCGCGGCATGCCACTGAAGATTTTCGGGCGCGCGGTCTATGACAAGCCCGAATTCGTCTCTGACCAGCCGCTGGCGGAATTTTTCGCCCAGCCCAGACGCCCCGATGCCCGCGCCTATCGCCGCTATCGTCATTTCCTGCTCGAAACCTCGCAGATCCCCGGCGGCTACTATTCCTTGCGGGGGCGCAGGCAGTTGATGCGACATGTGGTGGATATGATGCTGGCGGGCCAGGACCCCTACACCGCGCTGCTGGACGGCAAAGCGGCACCACGGCAACAGTTACGAATGGTTCGATAAAGGCTAAACTATCTAAACACTTGGCGAAAACTGCCCCAGCCTGTATGGTGGGTCAAAACAATCAGAGGCACGTCCTTCCAAAAGGAGCCCGAGCAGTGTGTGCGTATTCTTTCCAATGGGGGCCGCGACTGGCCCTTATCGCGGCTGTGGCCGCGCTTGCCTCATGCGAGGTGTCGCGCGACGGGCCAACCATGAACGAAATTTTCGAAGGCTCTGTCATGCGCTCGGGCGATGCGCATATCATTGCAGTCACCCGCGATGTGGCGCGCGCGGCCAACCGCCCCGAGGCGCTGGGGTTCGGGCATAAACTGCGCTCGGGTGCGCTGCTCAGCAATGATCTGATCCGCCCCGGTGACACCATCCGCCTGAATGTCTTTGAAAACGTACCCGAAGGGCTTCTGGCCCCCGAAACCGCCAATAACGCGGTGATCGACGAGTTGCAGGTCGATGATGCGGGCTTCATTTTTGTTCCCTATGCGGGCCGCATCCGCGCCGCCGGTCATACCCCCGATGCGCTGCGGCGCGAACTGACCAGGCTGCTGGATGAGCAAACGCCCGAGCCGCAGGTCATTGTCGCACGCGAGGCGGGCGATGGCAGCTCGGTATCCGTGTCAGGCGGGGTGAACGCGCAAGGGGTCTACCCGATCCAGCGCGGGACAAGGCGGCTTAGCGACATGATCGCGCAGGCAGGTGGCATTGCCATTCCGCTGGAAACCGCGCAGGTGCTGGTCACGCGCGGCAGCCGCCAGGACAGCGCGTGGTTGCAGGACATCTATTCCAACCCGTCGCTGGATATCGCGCTGCGCGGGGGTGACCGTATTCTGGTCAAGGAAGACCAGCGCGCCTTTTCGGTGCTGGGCGCCACGGGCAGTTCCAGCCGCATGACCTTTGACGAGCAAACCATCTCGGTGATCGATGCGCTGGCGATGGTGGGCGGGCTGGACCCGATGCGCGCCGACCCCAAGGGCGTGTTCATCTTCCGCGACGAGGTGCGCGAGGTTGCCAATGCGATACTGGGCACCCAGCATTTCGCATCGGATCAGCGTTTCGTCTATGTGCTGGATCTGACCGCGCCCACGGGCATGTTCGAAGCGCGCGATTTCAAGATCCGCGATGGGGACACGATTTTCGTGACCGAAGCGCGTTCTGCCTTGTGGGCACGTCAGATTGCGTCGCTGACCGGCTCGCTCGGGGCGGCGACGGCGGTGCGCGCGGCCGCAGGCGCTGACTAGAGTGATGCGCCCGAAAGGGCCGCAGCCGACTTATGCCTATAGCGGCGGGTTTCTGGGACCATCGGCCAGTGCCCGCCGCATCCGCCGGATCATGGCTCTGGCTGGCATGCCGGTGCGGTCGGGTTGGCCCGGTGCCGCTGGACAGATTGCCGTCTGGGGCCATGCCCCGCGCGCGGCGCGCGGCGAATGGGTGGCACAGCGCAGCGGGGCGGCGCTTTTGCGCGTAGAAGACGCCTTCATCCGCTCGATCCATCCCGGCCGCATGGGCGAGCCGCCGATCGGGGTGCTGATCGATCGGCAGGGCGTGCATTACGACCCCGCGCGCCCCAGCGATCTGGAAACCCTGCTGGCACGCGCGCCCCTCGATGATCACGCGGTACTGGAACGCGCGCGCCATGCCATCGCGCGGATCAAGCGGCTGCGGCTGGCCAAGTATAATTGCCACAACCCCGCCCTGCCCCTGCCCGATCCCGGCTATGTGCTGGTGATCGACCAGACCCGAGACGATGCTGCCATCCTTCATGGCGGGCTGGACGGGGCTTTGGGCGCGCATCTTTTTCGCGAAATGCTGGTGCAGGCGCAGTTGGATCACCCCGGCGCGCGCATCATTGTCAAGACCCACCCCGAAACCCGCGCGGGGCTGCGCGCAGGCTATTTCAGCGCGGCCGACTGCACCGCGCCGCAGATCACCCTGCTTGATGCCCCGCTCTGCCCCTGGGGGCTTCTGGACGGGGCGATTGCGGTCTATACTGTGTCATCCCAGATGGGGTTCGAAGCCATCTTCGCAGGCCACAAGCCGCATGTTTTCGGGCTGCCCTTCTATGCCGGATGGGGGCTGACACAGGATCGCATCGCGCATCCACGGCGCAACCGCAAACTCAGCCGCGCGCAGCTATTTGCCGGCGCGATGCTGCAATATCCGCACTGGTATGACCCCTGCCGCGACCGGCTGTGCAGCTTCGAGGAAATGCTTGACCATATGGAAGCCCAGATCCGCGCCTGGCGCGAGGATCGCACCGGCTATGTCGCGCTGAACATGCGGCTGTGGAAACGCCCGCATATGCAACAGTTTTTCGGGCGCTGGAAGGGGGTGCGTTTCACCCGCGATGCCTCGAAGCAAGAAGATCCGCGCAAGCTGATGATCTGGGGCGATAGCGCGCGACCCAAGGGCCAGCGCACAACCCGCATCGAGGACGGGTTTCTGCGCTCGCGCGGGCTGGGGGCGGAACTGACACCGCCGCTGTCGCTGATCGCCGATGATCTGGGGCTGTATTACGACCCGCAACACCCCTCTCGGCTGGAGGCGCTTGTGAATGCCCCCGTGCCGCCCGATGCAAGGCTGCGCGCGCAAAAGCTGCTGGACAAGCTGCGCGCGGCGGGGGTGACGAAATACAATCTGGGCGGCGCACAGCCCGAATTGCCGGGTGGCCACCGCATCCTGGTGCCCGGTCAGGTTGAAGATGACGCCTCGATCCGGCTTGGCGCCAGCGGCGATATCAGCACCAATCTTGCGCTTCTGGAACAGGTGCGCGCGCAAAACCCCGATGCGGTGATCCTCTATAAACCCCATCCCGATGTCGAAGCCGGGCTGCGCCCCGGTGCGGTGCCGCGCGACGCGGCGCTGGGGCTGGCCGACCGGGTGCTGGAGCGCGCTGATCCCTGCTGGCTGCTGACGCATGTTGACGAGGTCTGGACCATCACCTCGACCCTTGGCTTTGAAGCGCTGCTGCGCGGGCTGCCTGTCACCACGCTGGGCGCGCCCTTCTATGCGGGCTGGGGGCTGACCCGCGATCTGGCCCCGACGCCCACGCGCAGACAGGCGCGGCCGGATCTGGTGGCGCTGGTGCATGCCGCGCTGATTGCCTATCCGCGCTATCTGGACCCGGTAACGCGCCTGCCCTGCCCGCCCGAGCTGGCGCTGGAACGGCTGCAAACGGGCGATCTGCCGCGCGCGCCCGCGCTGCGGGCGCTGGCCAAGCTGCAAGGGACATTCGCCAGCCATGCGCGCTGGTGGCGGTAGTGTTCCACACCTGACACAAGATGCCGTCATCAGTGACAATGCTCAGGCCATGCTGGACCAAGAGGCCCGCTTAAGGCGAGCGATGAGCCGCGCAGCGGCTGCATTGACTGGCGGCTGGTTCGGGGCGATAGCGCCAGCCCATGCGTGACATCGCCACAATCCGCGCCTCTGCGCTTGCACAAGGATACGGAATAGGCCAATCAGGCGCCGAACCCATACTCTGATATCCCGTGCGAGGAACGCCATGAAAAAACCGGCCCTGATCTGGCTTTATCTGGCACTGTCGCGGATTGCGCCGCCGCTGTGGTGGCTGGCGCTGAGCCTGCGCGCGCGCAAGGGCAAGGAAGACCGCGCGCGGCTGGGCGAAAAATGGGGCCATGCCAGCCAGCCGCGCCCCGACGGGCCGGTGATCTGGATGCATGGTGTCAGCGTGGGCGAGTCGCTTGCACTGCTGACCCTGATCGACCGGCTGGCGGCTGCGCGCCCCGATACCACGATCCTGCTGACCACGATCACGCAAGCCTCGGCCCAGACGCTGGCCAGGCGCAACCTGCCCAAGGCGGTGATCCATCAATATCTGCCTGTCGACACGCCGCGCGCCGTGGAACGGTTTCTTGCGCATTGGCGCCCTGATGCGGTGGCCATTGCCGAGGCCGATCTGTGGCCGCGCATCCTGATCGGGGCGAAGGCGATGGGTTGCCCGATGATCCTGCTTAACACCCATGTCACCCCACGCCGCTATCGCCGCCGCCGCCGCGCGCCGCGCGCCAATGGCTGGCTGATGGATCTGTTCGACCATATCCATGTACAGGACCAGAAATCATTTGAACTTTATCAAGACCTTGGCGCGCCGATGCAGAAGATGCAGGTGACAGGGGTGCTCAAGGCCGCCTCTGCTCCATTGCCCGATCTGGCGCAGGAACGCGCAAAGCTGGATGCCGAATTCGGCCCGCGCCCGCGCTGGCTGGCGGCCTCTACCCGCGCGGTCGAGGAACCCCAGATCTTCGACGCCCATGCCAAAGCCCTTGGGCGCTTGCCGGACTTGCTGCTGATCATCGCCCCGCGCCAGATGCGCGATGCCGACAAGACCGAGGAGATGGCGATTGCGCAATTCGGCGCCACCCGTGTCGCGCGACGGTCAGGCAATCAACCCGTCAGCCCCGACACACAGGTCTATATCGCCGACACGATGGGCGAGATGGGGCTGTGGTATCGGCTGGCCCCGGTAGCCTATACCGGCCAGTCCCTGCCCTTGCCCGACCGCATTCTGGGGGGCAAGAACCCGTTTGAGGCCGCTGCGCTGAACTGCATGATCCTGCACGGCCCCACAGTCGCCAATTTCCGCGAAGCTTATGACAGGCTGCACGCGGAAGGCGGCGCGATGCTGGTCAATGATGCGACCGAAATGGCCGATGCTGTATGCAAGGCGCAAGATCCCGGTTTTCGCGCGGACTTCATTGAAGGCGCGGCGCGGGTGCAGCGGCAGAACATGACCCCGCTGGAAAAAGCGCTTGATGGCGTGCTGGCAATGCTGCCGCCTGCCCGCCAAGCACGGTTGCGCGGTGAAATACCGCATGCTGCGGGTTGAAACCCGACGGTTTTTTGGTTCCAACTGCCCTGTGCAATTGATACACAGCGCCAACGCGCGCCATTGGAAAAGGAAGCAGGTTCATGGACAAACTCCGCGTCTATATCGGTTGGGACTCGCGCGAGGATATCGCCTATCAGGTCGCCAAGCAGTCGCTGGAAAAGCACGCTACCATCCCGGTAGAGGTGTTTCCGATCAAGCTTCAGGAACTGGTCGATCAGGGGCTTTACACGCGCGATATCGACCCGCTGGCTTCAACCGAATTCACCTATTCGCGCTTCCTGGTGCCGCATCTGGCAGGCTATGAAGGCTGGGCAATCTTTGTTGATTGCGATTTCCTGTTTTTTGGCGATGTCGCCGAATTGCAGCAATATATGGACCCGAAATACGCGGTCATGTGCGTGCAGCATGACTACCAGCCCAAGGAAACCACCAAGATGGACGGGGTGCCGCAAACCAGCTATCCGCGCAAGAACTGGTCGTCCTTCATGCTGATGAACTGTGCCCACCCCTCAACCAGGACGCTGACCCCCGAAGTCGTGAACAGCGAAAGCGGTGCCTATCTGCACCGGATGCAATGGGCCAGGGATGAAGAAATCGGCGCCCTGCCCACAGGCTGGAACTGGCTGGAGGGCTGGTATGACAAGCCTGCCGAGGGCTATCCGCAAGCGGTTCACCACACCCGCGGCGGGCCTTGGTTCAAGGAATGGCAGGATGTGGATTATGCGCAGGAATGGCTGGCAGAAGCGGCCGAATATGAGGCCAAGGCGGCGGCCCAAAGCTGATACTGGCGCTTGTCATGTTGTCGTGAAACAAGCCGCGCGCCTGCCTGTGTTTTCCGCAGGCAGGCGTTCTGTTTTTGGGATCGGGTGCCCACTGCGCGGCGGTCAGCCCCCTGCCATCCCCTGCCGGTCAACGCCTGAAACAGGTCGCAGTGCATTGCATTGAACGGATTTCGCACAAGCCAAGCGACTGGTTTCATGCTATGGCCCCCCTCACGCGCCCCTGATCCCGTAACAAGTTGCCACCCTGATGTCAGGCTTTGTGATTTCAGACATGTCCGATGCCGCCGCTGCCGCACTGATGGAGGGCCAGACCCCGCCAGAGCAATTGCCGCTGATGCTGGCTGCGCGCTGGCCGGATGCGCCGGCGCTGCAACTCGGGCTGGCGATTGCACTGGCCTGTGACGCAATCGAAACCATGTATGTGCAGCGGGGTGCGCTGGCGGATCGGGTCAATCAGGGCTGGCGACAGGCCGCGCTGATCGGTGCAGAAGTCTATGCGCTGCAACTGCGCCTCGGGGCGGATGTCAGGGCGCGTGATCTGGCGCGGCTCTGGCAGGATGATCAGCAGCCAGGCACCGTGGCGGGCTCCGGCATCTGACCGGCAGGGCCGACTGATCCGGGCCGCGTGCGCGCGGCGCTGCATTGGCGCAGCACCGCCACCGCGCCTTCGGTCAGGCGTGGAGCGCGCCATCACCGCAGGCCAGCGCGGCCTCGCGCACGGCCTCGGAATAGGTGGGATGCGCGTGGCAGGTGCGCGCCAGATCCTCGGCGGCTGCGCCAAACTCCATCGCCACGCAAATCTCATGGATCAGATCGCCCGCATAGGGGCCGATGATATGCGCGCCCAGAATGCGGTCGGTTTGCTTGTCAGCCAGGATTTTCACGAACCCATCGCCCGCAAAATTGGCTTTCGCGCGGCCATTGCCCATGAAGCTGAACTTGCCGACCTTGTAGGCGCGACCGGCGTCCTTCAGGCTTTCCTCGCTCTCGCCCACACTGGCCACTTCCGGCCAGGTATAGATCACGCCCGGAATAACGCCATAATTCACATGGCCCGCCTGACCGGCCAGGATTTCAGCCACGGCCATGCCTTCATCCTCGGCTTTATGCGCCAGCATCGGGCCTTCGATGACATCGCCAATGGCATGGATGCCCGCGACACTGGTGGCGTAGTGCCTGTCAGTCGCGATCTGGCCGCGTTCGGTCATCTTGACGCCCAGCGCCTCCAGCCCCAGCCCGTCAACAAAGGGGCGCCGCCCTGTGGCCAGCAGCACCGTGTCGGCTTCCAGCACATGCTCGCTGTCATCCTTGCGCAGTTTATAGCTGACCTTGGCCTTGGTCTTGGTCGCGGTCGCCGATTGCACCGCTGCACCAAGGATGAATTTCATCCCCTGCTTGCCCAGAAGCTTCTGGAAGCTGCGCGCAACTTCGGCATCATTGCCGGGGATGATGCGGTCGAGATACTCGATCACCGTAACCTCTGCCCCCAGCCTTGCAAAGACCGACCCCATTTCCAGCCCGATCACGCCCGCGCCGATGACGATCATCTTCCTGGGGATCTTGCCCAGCTCCAGCGCCCCGGTCGAGGTGACGATGACCTTCTCATCGACCTCGACACCCTTCAGCGGGCTGGATTCGGACCCGGATGCGATGACGATCTTCCTGGCCTCATAGGTCTGATCGCCCACCTGCACCTTGCCCGGCGCGGGGATCGAGGCCCAGCCCTTGATCCAGTCGACCTTGTTCTTCTTGAACAGGAACTCGATGCCCTTGGTGTTCTGGCCGATGACGTCGGATTTGTAGCCCAGCATCTTCTTCCAGTCGACCTTGGGCTTGGCGCCGGTCAGGCCCATCGCGTCGAAATTATGCGCAGCCTCATGCAACTGATGGGTCGCGTGCAACAGCGCCTTGGAAGGAATGCAGCCCACATTCAGGCAGGTGCCGCCAAGCGTCTCGCGCCCCTCGACGCAGGCCACCTTGAGGCCGAGTTGCGCTGCACGGATGGCCCCCACATAGCCGCCGGGGCCGGCACCGATGAAGATCACATCATAGGACATGGGATGTCTCCTGTATTTTGCGGGCAGGCGGGGGGCTGTCTGCCCCCCTGCACCCCCCGAGGATATTTGGACAAGGATGAAAGCTGCATCAGAAAAGTGCAACCAGCAGGATGATCAAACTGGACAAGAAGCCTATCGCCCAGATCACCGAGCGCCAGGGGTTCAGCCCGAAGGCATAGGCGGGGATATAGAGCAGGCGGGCGCCCAGATAGGTATAGGCGCAGGCGGCGGTCAGGGCGCTGGACTGGCCCGAGACCGTGATGACGGTGGCGGCGATGGTGAACAGGATCAGCCCTTCGAAATGGTTGTTGAGCGCGCGACCAAGGCGGGCGGTGCGTTTGGACAGGGGCTTGTCGGGGGCGAAGTCGCGGCTGCTGGCGGTATAGCTTGTGCCCAGTTCCAGATTGGCGGGGATGGCATAGAGGATGTACTGCACGGATTGCAGCAGCGCGGCGAGGGTGAGGGCGGTGAGTTCGGGGGTCATTTGGCTTATGGCTTCCAAGTTTCGTAGGCGGTCCAAATAATAAGCGGGATGCTTCTGATAGCTTCTGACAGCTTAACTTTTGCCGCATCACGAAATGCATCGGTCAGTATTTCGATGATTGCCTTTTTTTGATCAGCCGAGTTGCTGCGAAGGAAGCTTTCTCCCTTAGCGGTTAGTTGGGCACTGGCGAAAACGATCTGGCCGGTGGTTGCGTTTTCTTGCCGATTGCCAAAAGCGACAAGTCCTTCACGTTCTAGCCACTTGGCAGAATCAGGGAAGAAATCCGAGTAGTCCTGAAGGGTCAAATGACTAGCTGTGAGCCTGTCGCGGCGGTCGCCTCGCCCCCACAGCAAGTGGAGAATGTCTGCCCTTACAAGGTAGGAAATTTCCCTATCAGACTTCATTTGCCACACTGCTTGGACAAAACAAAAAAGAACTCATGCACTTATCCTGTTTTGGGCTTGGCCCAATGATCAGGGCCAAGCCAGTTTATATTCTCACAAATCCATCAGCAACCGACGCGGATCCTCCAGCGCCTCTTTCACCCGCACAAGGAAGGTCACCGCGCCCTTGCCATCCACGATCCGGTGATCATAGCTCAGTGCCAGATACATCATCGGGCGCGCGACGATCTGGCCCTTCACCACCATGGGCCGCTCCTGGATCTTGTGCATCCCCAGAATGCCCGATTGCGGCGGGTTCAGGATCGGCGAGGACATCAGCGAGCCATAGACCCCGCCATTCGAGATGGTAAACGACCCGCCCTGCATCTCTGCCATCGACAGCTTGCCATCGCGCGCGCGCTTGCCCATCTCGGCGATGCGCTTCTCGATCTCGGCAAAGCCCATCTTATGCGCATCGCGCAGCACCGGCACCACCAGCCCGGTGGGCGTGCCCACCGCGACACCCATATGGACGTAGTTCTTGTAAACGACATCAGTGCCGTCAATCTCGGCATTGACCTCGGGCACTTCCATCAGCGCATGGCAGCAGGCTTTCACGAAGAAGGACATGAAACCCATCTTCACGCCGTGCTTCTTTTCGAACATCTCCTTGTATTCGTTGCGCAATTCCATGATGCCACCCATATCGGCCTCGTTATAGGTGGTCAGCATGGCCGCGGTGTTCTGCGCATCCTTCAGACGCCGCGCAATGGTCTGGCGCAGGCGGGTCATCTTGACACGCTCCTCGCGCGCCGCGTCATCAGCCGGAACCGCCGCGCGCGGGGCTGCTTTCGGGGCATCGGTCGGGGTGGGCACAGTCGGCGCAGCCGCTGGGGCCGCCCCGGCCTTCTGCACATCTTCCTTCATGATGCGCCCGTCGCGGCCAGTGCCGGTGACCTGGTCAGGCGTCAGACCCTTTTCCGCCATCAGCTTCTTGGCCGAAGGCGCGTCTTCGACATCGCGCCCGCTGGCAGCAGGGGCGTCATCGGCGCGGGCCGGGGCGGCAGCCGCGGCAGCGGCGCTGCCCGAGATCACCGCAAGCTTCGCGCCCGCAGCCACAGTGCTGCCTTCCTCGGCCAGGATCTCGCTCAATACGCCCGCGGCGGGGCTGGGCACCTCGACCGAGACCTTGTCGGTTTCCAGCTCGCACAGCATCTCATCCTGCGCGATGCTGTCGCCGGGCTGTTTGAACCAGCTTGCCACAGTCGCTTCGGTCACGCTCTCGCCCAGCGCGGGCACCATCACATCGACGGCTTCTGCGGCCTCTGACGCGGCAGGCGCGGGTTTGTCTTGCGCTTTCGGCGCGTCCGAGGGCGCAGCGGCCGCGCCCGGCTCTGCGATCATCGCCAGCAGCGCATCAACCCCCACGGTCTCGCCCTCGGCGGCGACGATCTCTGACAATGTGCCCGCCACGGGCGAAGGCACTTCGACCGTGACCTTGTCGGTTTCCAGTTCGCACAGCATCTCATCGACCGCAACCGCGTCACCGGGTTTCTTGAACCAGGTCGCGATAGTGGCTTCGCTCACGCTTTCGCCCAGGGTGGGGACTCGAACTTCGGTGGACATGTTTCTGTTATCCCTCGATTGTCAGCGCTTCGTTCACAAGCGCCTCTTGTTGTGCTTTATGCTGGCTTGCCAGCCCGGTCGCGGGCGAGGCCGAGGCCGCGCGCCCGACATAGCGGGGCCGTTTCGACGTGCCTTTCAGACGGCCCAGAACCCATTCGATATTGGGTTCGATGAAGCTCCAGGCACCCTGGTTCTTGGGTTCTTCCTGACACCAGATGATTTCGGCCTTCGGAAAACGCTCCAGCTCTTTCAGCAGTGCCATTGCCGGGAAGGGGTAGAACTGCTCGACCCGCAGCAGGTAAACATCATCAATGCCGCGTGCGTCGCGTTCTTCCAGAAGGTCATAATAGACCTTGCCCGAGCACATCACCACGCGCTTGATGGATTTGTCACTCTTCAGTTTCGTGTCGCTGTTGCCCTTCTGCGCATCATCCCACAGCACCCGGTGGAAGCTTGACCCTTCGGTGAAATCGGCGGCTTCGGAAATGCACAGCTTGTGGCGCAGCAGCGATTTCGGGGTCATCAGCACCAAGGGCTTGCGGAAGCTGCGATGGATCTGGCGGCGCAGGATGTGGAAGTAGTTGGCAGGTGTCGAGCAGTTCGCCACAATCCAGTTATCCTGCGCGCATTGCTGCAAGAAGCGTTCCAGCCGGGCCGAGCTGTGTTCCGGCCCCTGCCCTTCAAAGCCATGCGGCAGCAGCATCACCAGCCCCGACATGCGCAGCCATTTGCTTTCGCCGGAACTGATGAACTGGTCGAACATGATCTGCGCGCCATTGGCAAAATCGCCGAACTGCGCTTCCCACATCACCAGCGCATTGGGTTCGGACAGCGAATAGCCATATTCGAACCCCAGCACGGCATATTCAGACAGCATCGAGTCGATCACTTCATAGCGCGCCTGCCCTTCCTTGATGTTGTTCAAGGGGTAGTAGCGATCTTCGGTCTGCTGATCGACAAAGGCGGAATGGCGCTGGCTGAAGGTGCCGCGCGTCGAATCCTGCCCCGCCAGCCTAACAGGGTAGCCTTCGCTGACCAATGACCCGAATGCCAGCGCTTCGGCGGTCGCCCAGTCAAAACCACGCCCGCTGGCGAACATTTCCTTCTTGGCTTCCAGCTGGCGCGCAACAGTCCGGTGGATGTTGAAGCCATCTGGGTAGCGCGTCAGCGCGGTGCCAAGCTCCTGCATCGTTTCTTCCGAGATCGAGGTCTGGCCGCGCTGGTATTCCTCGCCCTCACGATTGAGATGCGACCAGCGCCCGTCCAGCCAGTCGGCCTTGTTCGGCTTGTAGTTTTTGCCCGCCTCGAACTCATCATTCAGGAACGCCTGAAATGCGGCCTTCATGTCCTCGATCTCGCCTTCGGGGATCAGACCGTCCTGCACAAGGCGCTCGGTGTAAAGCTGCAAGGTCGATTTGTGTTTCTTGATGCGGGTATACATCGCCGGATTGGTGAACATCGGCTCATCGCCTTCGTTATGTCCGAAGCGGCGATAGCAGAAGATGTCGATGACCACATCCTTCAGGAACTTCTGCCGGAACTCGGTGGCGACCTTGGCGGCATGCACCACCGCTTCCGGGTCATCCCCGTTCACATGGAAGATCGGCGCTTCCACCATCAGCGCGATATCGGTGGGATAGGGGCTGGAGCGGCTGAAATGCGGCGCGGTGGTGAAACCGATCTGGTTATTGACGATGATATGCATCGTGCCACCTGTGCGATGTCCGCGCAGACCTGACAGGCCGAAGCCTTCCGCCACCACGCCCTGCCCGGCGAAAGCCGCATCGCCATGCAGCAGCACGGCCATCACCTCGCGGCGTTCGGCATCGCCAAACTGATCCTGCTTGGCGCGCACCTTCCCCAGCACCACCGGGTTCACCGCTTCCAGATGCGACGGGTTGGCGGTCAGCGACAAATGCACGGTGTTGCCGTCAAATTCACGGTCCGAAGATGCGCCCAGATGGTATTTCACATCGCCCGAGCCGTCCACATCCTCGGGCTTGAAGCTGCCGCCCTGAAATTCGTTGAAGATCGCGCGATAGGGCTTACCCATGACATTGGCCAGAATGTTCAACCGGCCCCGATGCGGCATGCCGATGGCGATCTCCTTGATCCCCAGCGCGCCGCCGCGTTTGATTACCTGCTCCATCGCCGGGATCACCGCTTCGCCGCCATCCAGCCCGAAGCGTTTGGTGCCCATGTATTTCACATGCAGGAACTTCTCGAACCCCTCTGCCTCGACCATCTTGTTCAGAATGGCGCGGCGGCCCTGTTTGGTGAACTGAATCTCCTTGCCGAAACCTTCGATGCGTTCTTTCAGCCAGGCCACCTGTTCGGGGTTGGAAATATGCATGAATTGCAGCGCGAAAGTGCCGCAATAGGTGCGTTGCAGGATATCGATGATCTGGCGCAGGCTGGCCACTTCCAGCCCCAGCACATTGTCGATGAAGATGGGGCGGTCCATATCTGCCTCGGTGAAGCCGTAGGAACGCGGGTCAAGTTCCGGGTGCGGTTCTTCCTTGCGCATGCCCAGCGGGTCCAGATCGGCCACCAGATGGCCCCGGATGCGGTAGGCGCGAATGATCATCAACGCGCGCAAACTGTCCAGAACCGCGCCACGCACCTGATCGGTGGTCAGCGCCACGCCCTTGTCGGCGGCTTTCTTGGTGATCTTCTCGGCAGCCGCAGCCGCCTCTTCCAGAACCTTGGGGCCGCCGGGCTTGGCCGGTTTCGCAGGCGCGGCGGGCCATTCGCCCGTCAGCGCCGAGGTCAGTTCATCCGTCGGCATGGGCGGCCAGTCACCGCGCGCCCAGCTTGGCCCGCTGGCCGCTTGCGTGGCGGTGCCGCGGTCTTCACCCAGCGCGGCGAAATACTCTGCCCAGACATCATCGACCGAAGCGGGATCAGCCGCGTATCGCGCCTGAAGCTTTTCGACATAGGCAGCATTGTGCCCTTGCAGGAAGCTTTCGGCCTGCATCTGATCCTTCGGCGTATGTTCGTTCATCTTGGCACCTTTTGTGCGTTGTGATGGTGAAAGTCAGTTCAGTGAACGCGCGGTTCCGGCCCGTATGCGTTGGGTCCGTGCTGGCTGGGGCGCGACATCCACCACACCAGCACCAGCCCTGCCATGACCTGAACCAGCGACAGGACTGCAACCAGCCCCTGCCCCGCAGTCATGCCGACCGACGGGGCGAAGCCGGGAATGACGATCCCGGCCAGCATGCGCAGCACCGAGCCGGAAACAAAGGTGCTGATGATCACGATGGCAGAGGGCACCAGCAACCACCAGCCGGGGCGGCCGGTATCCTGCAACCGTCGCCAGCCAACAGCCAGAAACGGCACGAAGATGATGATCTGGAAGCCACGCACCAGCCAGCCGCCGGTTGCCCGGCCCAGCGCAAGTTCGATCAGGCCCAGAAGGAACGCGCCGCCAAAGACAAAGACGAAGAACCACCAGTAATCAGGGCGGCGCGACCGCCCCGAAAACTGCAAACTGTTTCGGAACGCACTGGCAACCGCCTGTGATGGTTTCATTTCCGCCTCCTCTTCGTGCGGCGCGCGGTGGGGGCTATCTGCCGATCGCCTTCAACACGGCTTCGCCCAGCCCGGCGGGGCTGTCGGCAACGACGATGCCCGCGCTTTTCATCGCCTCGATCTTGTCATCGGCGCCACCCTTGCCGCCAGCGACAATCGCCCCGGCATGGCCCATGCGCCGCCCCGGAGGCGCCGTGCGCCCCGCGATGAAGCCTGCAACCGGCTTGGAGCGGCCTTTCTTCGCCTCATCCTTCAGGAATTGCGCGGCCTCTTCCTCGGCGCTGCCGCCGATTTCACCGATCATGATGATGGATTCGGTTTCATCATCGGCCAGAAACCATTCCAGCACATCAAGATGCTCGGTGCCCTTGATCGGGTCGCCGCCAATCCCGACACAGGTGGACTGGCCCAGCCCCACATCGGTGGTCTGTTTCACCGCCTCATAGGTCAGCGTGCCCGAGCGCGACACCACACCGACCGACCCGCGCCGGTGGATATGGCCCGGCATGATGCCGATCTTGCAGGCGTCAGGGGTGATGACACCGGGGCAGTTCGGGCCGACCAGAACCGATTTGCTGCCTTCCAGCGCGCGCTTGACCTTCATCATGTCCAGCACCGGAATGCCTTCGGTGATGCACACGATGAGTTCCATTTCGGCATCAATCGCTTCAAGGATACTGTCCGCCGCAAAGGGCGGGGGCACATAGATCACGGATGCATTCGCGTCGGTCTTCGCCTTGGCTTCATGCACCGAATTGAACACAGGCAAGCCCAGATGCTCCTGCCCGCCCTTGCCGGGGGTGACACCGCCGACCATCTGCGTGCCGTAAGCAATCGCCTGTTCGGAATGAAAGGTGCCCTGGCTGCCGGTGAAGCCCTGACAGATGACCTTGGTGTGTTTGTCTACGAGAACTGCCATTGCTTTTACCCCTTCACCGCCTTGACGATCTTTTCCGCCGCATCCGACAGATTGTCAGCCGCGATCACATTCAGGCCGGAAGAGTTGATCATTTCCTTGCCCTGCTCGACATTGGTGCCTTCCAGACGCACCACCAGCGGCACTTGCAGCCCCACCTCCTTGACTGCGGCAATCACGCCCTCGGCAATGATGTCGCAGCGCATGATGCCGCCGAAGATATTGACCAGAATGCCTTTGACATTGGGGTCAGAGGTGATGATCTTGAACGCCTCGGTCACTTTTTCCTTGGTCGCGCCACCGCCGACATCAAGGAAATTCGCGGGTTCCGAGCCATAAAGCTTGATGATGTCCATCGTTGCCATCGCCAGACCCGCGCCATTGACCATGCAACCGATCTGCCCATCCAGCGCGATATAGTTCAGGTCGTATTTGGAAGCCGCCAGTTCCTTGGGGTCTTCCTCGGTTTCATCGCGCAGCGCCAGAATGTCGGGCTGGCGATAAAGCGCGTTGCTGTCAAAGCCCATCTTGGCGTCAAGGCATTTCAGGTCGCCCTTGTCGGTGACGATCAGCGGGTTGATTTCGACCATTTCCGCGTCGCGCTCGACAAACAGCTTGTAAAGCTTGCCGACCAGATCGACGCATTGCTTGACCTGCTTGCCTTCCAGCCCCAGCGCAAAAGCGATGCGGCGCCCGTGGAAGCCCTGAATACCCGTTGCGGGATCAATGCTGAAGGACAGGATCTTTTCGGGGGTCGAGGCCGCAACCTCCTCGATATCCATGCCGCCTTCGGTCGAACAGACAAAGCTGATACGGCTGGAGACACGATCCACCAGCAGCGCCAGATACAGCTCGCGCTCGATATCAGAGCCATCCTCGATATAGATGCGGTTGACCTGCTTGCCTGCGGGGCCGGTCTGATGGGTGACAAGCGTGCGCCCCAGCATCTGCTTGGCATTTTCTTCGGCCTCGGCCACGGATTTGGCCAGCCGCACCCCGCCCTTTTCGCCCGCAGAGGCTTCCTTGAAGCTGCCCTTGCCACGCCCGCCGGCATGGATTTGCGCCTTCACCACCCAAAGCGGCCCGTCCAGTTCGCTCGCCGCGGCCTTGGCCTCTTCGGCACGCAGAACGATCCGGCCATCCGACACCGGCACCCCGTAAGAGCGCAGCAGCCCCTTGGCCTGATACTCATGAATATTCATGAAACTGTCCCATCCTGTTTCGTCATCGTTGCCTCATCCATGCCAGAACTGGGACGAAATACAATGGGGAACTGGGGCATATCACCGCAGCAGGCTGAAAAAAGCATCTGTTGTGATCACACGCAAAAATTATGTGATCACATTTAGCGGTAACAATCTGGCCAATACGTTTATCCCCCTGATTCCCGCTTCGCAGTGCAATTCAGGCCAAGTCGCCCCGCCCGAAACCACATGACCGCTTCCACGAAAAAGACCGCCCCCCGCTGGGGGCGGCCTTATCTATGGGACTGTCGGCTGGCGGTTCAGGCCAGACTGCTGTCGATCCCCTTGCAGGCTTCGACCAGACCGCGCACGGCCTCGACCGAATTGTCGAACATCGCCTGTTCGTCCTTGGCCAGCTTGATATCGACGATCTTCTCGATCCCGCCCGCGCCGATGATGGTGGGCACGCCGACATACATGCCTTTCAACCCGAACTCGCCATCGCACCAGGCCGCGCAGGGCAACAGGCGCTTTTGATCTTTCAGATAAGCCTCGGCCATCTCGATCGCGCTGGTGGCGGGCGCATAGAAGGCCGAGCCGGTCTTCAGCAGACCCACGATTTCGGCACCGCCATCGCGGGTGCGCTGGACAATCGCATCCAGCCTGTCCTGGCTGGTCCAGCCCATCGCCACCAGATCGGGCAGCGGAATGCCCGCAACGGTCGAATAGCGCGCCAGCGGCACCATGGTATCGCCATGCCCGCCCAGCACGAATGCCGTGACATCGCGCATCGAGACATTGAATTCCACGCTCAGGAAATGGCGGAAGCGCGCAGAATCCAGCACGCCCGCCATGCCCACCACCTTGTTATGCGGCAGGCCCGAAAACTCGCGCAGCGCCCAGACCATCGCATCCAGCGGGTTGGTGATGCAGATGACAAAGGCATCGGGGGCGTTGTCGCGAATGCCCTCGCCCACGGCCTTCATCACCTTCAGGTTGATGCCCAGCAGGTCATCGCGGCTCATGCCGGGCTTGCGCGGCACACCGGCGGTGACGATGCAGACATCGGCGCCCGCGATATCGGCGTAATCATTGGTGCCTTTCAGCACCGCATCGAAGCCTTCCGAGGGGCCGGATTCGGCGATATCCAGTGCCTTGCCCTGCGGCGTGCCTTCGGCGATGTCGAACAGGACAACATCGCCGAGTTCCTTGATCGCAGCCAGATGGGCAAGCGTGCCGCCAATCTGTCCCGCGCCGATCAGTGCTATCTTGGGTCTGGCCATCAGTGATCTCCGGATCGTTGGTT
>JAFIEF010000002.1 GCA_020832655.1 Paracoccaceae bacterium | reverse complement strand
TGAGAAGCTCACGCCACCGGTAGTGCAGATTGTCCCCGAAGGAGACGCCCTCAGAAGTAGGCCTCAGGTCGGGGAAGAGGTCAGTCTCCCCTGATCTGCGCAATCCATGGCAATACTCAGACAATCCTTGTTGCAGTAGCGATGAATGAACCGGGACAAGCCTTCTGGACTGTGGAGTTTTCAACCCGCGATTTTCATTCGGTGTGATTTCAAAATGTGGGATATCCGCATCAAGATGGATTTCATTCAGCTTCATTCCGCAGATTTCTTCCCTTCGGGCACCTGAAAGCGCCGCGATGAACGGCGCCCAATATAGCGCATCCTTGACCAGTTCATTCCCGGGGTTGTGCGGGCGAGCGGCGCTCTGTCGACCGTGGAATGTTGGGTGCTTGAAAATGCTTTCGATGTCTTGCCAGGTAAAGGCGGGGCGCTGTGCCCGCGCTTCGGTCGTCGATTTTTGGCGGTAGAGGTCCAATTCCAAAGGTTCAAACGGGCGGATCCCGTCTTTGCGTGCTTTGCGCAGGATCGCGGAGATGAAACTCAGGTTACGATTGATTGTGGTGCAACTCAGGCCAACCTCTTCCGGGGGCAAATCGTCAGATCGCTCCATGAGTTGCTCAAGGGAAATCTGACGATCCTTGGCGCTTTTGTTGTAAATCTTGGGAAGACGGGTCAGACAGTCGACGTAATACGACAGGTCTTCGCTTTTCAACTCGATAATGTCCCGTTTTCCGGTGAATTCACAGAATTGCAAGATAACCCTTCGCCGCTGCCGGGCGGTATCTTTCTGACTTTTGGGGCTTTTCCCGTTTTTGCTCAGGGCTGACTTTTCTTCCTCATCAAGGCGATCAACAACATCAAGCATCGCGGCGCTAAAGCGGCCTGCGGTCGGGGCAGGCTCTTGCTTTCGCTGTGTCGCCTGCGTCGATTGCGGCCGAAACGGTGGTGCGGCTGACATCGGCGCGCTCTCAAGCGCCCGCCTGTCGCGCTGCTCAAGGGCCATCGCAGCTCCTGTCAGCGCAGTGGAACGTAGCCTTTCGTGATCCTGCTGGGTGATCTGGTTCGTCGTCAGCGTCACCCGAGGGTCAGGATACGCATTCTTGACCCAGTATTCCTCAGAGAATTTAAAGAGTGCAGCGGCCACTAGTGCCATATCACCCGGCTGAAACCCCTGAGCGCGCAGGTGATCCATGTCTTCGGGCAGGAGTTCCGCATGCGGCCCACGACTGGACAGCAGACGTAAAGCGTAGGCATGCGCGCGATCCTGCATCCACCGTTCACGCCATTCACGGCTGCTCTCCGGCGGTGCCTCAGCCCAACGCGCCGCATCGATTTGCGCAAGGTGGGTCTGAACGACAGAATCAAGGTACGTCTTGACGTCTTCAAGGGTGATGGCTTCGATCAACATGGACTTGATTATGTCGTTGAAGGCCGTGTTTACAAGTGGTCCGAGCAACTGAGCTGTGGAGAAGTCCTTCGTTTGCAACGAAATCTGCACGTATTTCCCCGTGTATGAAGGGTGTCCAGCCGGAAGCCTCCGCCGCCAGACATAAACCGCCCCTCTGCGCATAGTGTGGTTGAGTCGTGCCATCTCTCGCCCCTGTATTCAGGTCGGAGGGCGCGAAAAGCCTGTCGCGGATCGGGGCGGGTCAAAGGGCGATTACAGCCCCTGTGATGCACCGATGTGTTGCAGTCCTGTGTCGCAGTTACCCCGAAAACAGAGGGTCACTGGGAATCAGGCCACGTTCCACATTGAATATCAAGATCTTAGGAAAGACTGGCTGGGGTGGTAGGATTCGAACCTACGGTACACGGTACCAAAAACCGCTGCCTTACCACTTGGCTACACCCCAACCGTGCGCCGCTATTTAGCGAAGGCAGAAGGTGGCTGCAAGCCCCTTCTGCCCCAAAATCCGTAAACGCGCCGCGCGTTTATCCCTTTGGCGTGGGGCAGGTATTGATCCCCAGCACGCGGTATAGAAGGCAGGTCTGAAACACCCCTGTCAGGAACGGAACAAAGCCGATCAGATACAGCCAGCGCAGGCTGGATTCGGTGTTCAGGAAGAACCCCAGAATCAGCGCCAACCCGATCACGATTCGAAATATACGATCGATGCCGCCCACATTCTTTTCAAACATATTCATGCTCCTTGTCAGGTGGATCACGCGGCGGGAATGGCAGCGCGGTATCTGCAAAGCATGGTCGCAAGGCAGCCATTATGCAAGCGTGACAGGTTACGGCGCAATCGGCGACATTCCTTGCAACAGCGCCTGCGCGCGCTCAGTCTGGCGTGCTGCGCCCACGCGCCGCAAAGCGCGGCAGCAGCGCAGAGAAATCGCGCCCCTTGCCGCCTTCGGCCTCGACGAATTCGGCATAAAGCGCGGTCACATGCGCGCCCATCGGCGTGTCGGCGTCCACCGCGCGGGCCGCCTGTTGCGACAGACGCAGATCCTTGAGCATCAATTCGGCGGCAAAACCAGGCTTGTAATCATTATCCGCCGGGCTTTGCGGCCCGACACCCGGTGCCGGGCAATAGGCGTTCATCGACCAGCTATAGCCTGACGAGGTAGAGACCACATCGAACATCTTCGCGCGGTCCAGCCCCAGCTTGTCCGCCAGCGCGAAGGCTTCACAGGTGACGGCCATTGTGACACCAAGGATCATGTTGTTGCAGATCTTGGCCGCCTGCCCGGCCCCGGACGCACCGCAATGCACAGCTTTCTGGCCCATCACCTCGAACAGGGGCTGCACCGTGGCGAAAGCTGCGTCCGACCCGCCCACCATGAAGGTCAGCGTGCCTGCACTGGCCCCGCCAACCCCGCCCGAAACCGGCGCATCCAGCGCGCCCAGCCCCGCCGCTTCGGCCTGCGCGGCCACGGCACGGGCGCTGTCGACATCCACGGTCGAGCAATCGCACAGCACCGCGCCTGCACCCATAGCCGGGATCAGCTGATCTGCAACCGCGCGCAGGATATCGCCATTGGGCAGCATGGTGATGACCACCTCGGCGCCGTCTGCCGCCGCCGCCGCACTCTCGGCGCTCACAACCCCTTCGGGGCATGGCGCGGCCAGATCGAACCCTGTGACCTGATGGCCCACCTTCGCCAGATTGGCCGCCATCGGCGCGCCCATATTCCCCAGCCCGATAAACCCGATCTTCATCTGCGTTCCCCTCCCATTTTGTCGTCAGTCAAATGATAATTCATCCGCCCCGAGCGGGGCCAGCATGCGCGCGACTTCCGCCTGCAAGACATCCTCCGCACTGCCATGCTGCCAGCGCGGGCTGCGATCCTTGTCGATGATCGCGGCGCGGATGCCTTCCAGAAAATCGCTGTACTCCATCGCGCGCCATGTGAAGCGGTATTCCTGCGCAAGTGCGGCGCGGATCGTGCTGTCACGTCCCAGCTTGCGCAGCATCGCCAGCGCGCAGGCCATCGACAAGGGTGCATTGCGGCGCAGCAGCTTCAGCGCGTCTGCGGCGAACCCGCCCCCCTCGGCCTCCAGCCGCGCGACGATCTCGGCCACGGTCTCGGCCCCGAAGACATGGTCAATGATCTGTCGATGCGCCGCCAGCGCGGGTTCCGGCCCCTTCTGCCCGCGCAGGATGGATATATCGCCCGAGGCCACCAGGGCGGCCTTCACCCGGTCCCATTCCGACAGCGGCAGATAGAGATCGGCAAACCCCGCCAGCAGCGCATCGCCCGGCCCCATCCGCGCACCGCTCAGCCCCAGATACGCCCCAAGCTGGCCCGGTGCGCGCGCCAGCAGATGGCTGCCGCCCACATCAGGGACCAGACCGATACCGCATTCGGGCATGGCAATCTGGCTGGTTTCGCACACCACGCGATGGCTGGCATGGCACCCCACACCGACGCCCCCGCCCATGACAAAGCCCTGCAGGAAGCTGACCACCGGCTTTGCATATTCGGCCATGCGCGCATTCATGCGGTATTCATCGGCCCAAAACCGGCGGCCATAGCCATAATCGCCGGCGCGACCGGTGGCATACATCTCGGCAATATCGCCACCGGCACAGAACGCCTTCTCGCCCGTCGCATCAATCACGATCAGGGCAACAGCATCATCCCTGGCCCAGTCGCGCAAGGCTGCGTCAACCGCCATACACATCTCATAGCTCAGCGCGTTCAGCGCTTTGGGGCGGTTCAGGGTGATGCGGCCTGCACGCCCTTCGCAGCGGACAAGAATATCCGCCATCAGCGCCCCCCCAGCATCTGGCGCGCGACGATCACGCGCATGATTTCATTGGTGCCTTCAAGGATCTGATGCACCCGCAGATCACGCACCAGCTTTTCCACCCCGTAATCGGCCAGATAGCCATAGCCGCCATGCAGTTGCAGGCATTGATCGGCAATGCGGCTGCCCGCTTCGGTGACGAATTTCTTGGCCATTGCGCAGAATTTCGTGGCATCCGGCGCACCCTGATCCAGCTTCCACGCCGCCTGGCGCAGAAGGACGCGCGCGGCCTGCAATTCGATCTCCATATCCGCCAGCCGAAACTGCAGCGCCTGAAACTGGTCCAGCGTCTGGCCGAAGGCGCGACGTTCGCCCATATAGGCAAGCGTGGCGTCAAGCGCGGCCTGCGCGCCACCCAGACTACACGCCGCAATGTTCAGCCGCCCGCCATCCAGCCCCGCCATCGCATAACGAAACCCCTGCCCCTCCTCGCCCAGCAACGCATCTGCGCCGATGCGGCAATCATCAAGCTGCACCTGTCTTGTGGGCTGCGAACGCCAGCCCATCTTGTCTTCCAGCCCCCCAAAGCTCAGCCCCGCCGCGCCATCCATCACCACCAGCGCCGAAATGCCGCGCGGGCCATCCTCGCCCGTGCGCGCCATGACGATATAACCATCCGAATAGCCACCGCCGGAAATGAACGCCTTGGTGCCATTGAGCACATAGCCTTCATTGTCGCGCGAAGCGCGGGTTTTCAGCGCCGCCGCATCCGAGCCTGACCCCGGCTCGGTCAGACAATAGGACATGAAGCATTCCAGCCCCACCACCCTGGGCAGCAGGTCAGTGCGCATCTGATCAGATCCGAATTTGTCGATCATCGCCGCGCACATATTGTGGATCGACAGAAACGCCGCGACCGAGGGGCAGGACATCGACAGCGCTTCAAAGATCAGCGTCGCATCCAGCCGCGACAGCCCGGCCCCGCCCGCATCCTCGCGCACATAAAGCCCGCCAAAGCCCAGCTCGGCAAATTTTTCCCAAAGCTCTTTGGGGATCGTGCCCTGCGCTTCCCACTCGCGCGCATGGGGTGCGATATGCTCTGCCCCAAAGGCGCGCGCCATGTCGAAAATGGCCTGCGATTCCTCGCTGAGATTGAAATCCATCACATCCTCCCAACATGATCCGCGCATGCGCTATCGCGCAAATCTTGCAGCAGTATTTCATCCTTGCAGAAAATATCCTGCGGGGGTGAGCCAGCCCCGGACGGGGCTGGCGAGGGGGGCGCACAGCCCCCCTTGTCCAAGCCTCAATCCATCGCCTTGAAATTGAAGGCCGCGCCCTGCTTGATCCCCGAGGGCCAGCGCGCGGTGACGGTCTTGGTGCGGGTATAGAAACGGAACGCATCCGGCCCGTGCTGGTTAAGATCACCAAAACCCGATTTCTTCCAGCCGCCAAAAGTGTGATAGGCCAGCGGCACCGGGATCGGCACATTGACCCCCACCATGCCGATATTGATGCGGTTGGCGAAATCGCGCGCGGCATCGCCGTCGCGGGTAAAGATCGCGGTGCCATTACCGTATTCGTGGTCCATCGCCAGCCCGATGGCTTCTTCATAGCTGGCCGCGCGCACCATCGACAGGACCGGGCCGAAAATCTCTGTGCGGTAGATATCCATATCGGGCGTCACATGGTCAAAGAAATGCGGGCCAACGAAAAAGCCGTTCTCATAGCCCTGCAGGGTGAAACCACGCCCATCAACCACAAGCTCCGCGCCCTGCTCGACACCGGATTCGATCAGCCGCAGGATGTTTTCCTTCGCCGCCGCGGTCACGACCGGGCCGTAATCCACATCATCGCCCGCGGTCCAGGGGCCAACCTTCAGCGCCTCGATCTTGGGCACAAGGCGTTCGCGCAGCGCTTCGGCAGTGCCTTCGCCCACCGGCACCGCGACCGAAATTGCCATGCAGCGTTCGCCCGCCGCGCCAAAGCCTGCGCCCACCAGCGCGTCGGCTGCCTGATCCATATCGGCGTCCGGCATGATGATCATGTGGTTCTTCGCGCCGCCAAAGCATTGCGCGCGCTTGCCGGTTTCTGCCGCGCGGGTGTAGATGTAATGCGCAATCGGGGTCGATCCGACAAAACCCACCGCCTGAATGACCGGGCTGTCAAGGATTGCATCCACGGCGTCCTTGTCGCCATTGACCACTTGCAGCACCCCGTCGGGCAGCCCTGCTTCCTGAAAGATCTTGGCCAGCATCAGCGGCACCGAGGGGTCACGTTCCGACGGCTTCAGGATCATCGCATTGCCCGCTGCCAGCGCCGGGCCCATCTTCCATAGCGGGATCATGGCCGGGAAGTTGAAGGGTGTGATGCCGGCCACCACGCCCAAGGGCTGGCGCATGGAATACATGTCGATGCCGGGGCCGGCGCTGTCGGTGAACTCGCCCTTCAGCAGATGCGGCGCGCCGATGCAGAACTCGATCACCTCCAGCCCGCGCTGCACATCGCCCCTGGCGTCGGGGAAGGTCTTGCCATGTTCGCTGGACAGTTTTTCCGCCAGCTTGTCCATGTCGCGATTGATCAGGCGCACGGCCTCCATCATCACGCGGGCACGCTTTTGCGGGTTGGTCGCGCCCCAGCCAAGCTGGGCCTTGGCCGCACGCGCGACGGCATCGCCCATCTCGGCCTTGCTGGCCAGCGGCACGCGGGCCTGCACTTCGCCGGTGGCGGGGTTATAGACATCGGCAAAGCGGCCCGATGTGCCTGCGACGCGCTTGCCGTCAATCCAATGGGAAAGCTCTTGCATGGGATCCTCCTGTGATCGCTTGGGCGGCAGGATAGCGTTGCAGTTTCGCTGTGGGAACAGTCAATAATCCAAATTAGTCTTGCAATTCTGCAAGGCTCTGACAGAGTTTCCGCATGCTGGATTGGGATGACATGCGTATCTTTCTGGCCGTGGCGCGCGGCGAAAGCCTGGGGCGCGCGGGGCGGATGCTGCGCATGGACCCCGCGACTGTGGGCCGACGCATCGCGCGGCTGGAAGAAGGGCTGGCGCGGCGGCTGTTTACCCGCTCGCATCAGGGCTATGCGCTGACCGAAGATGGCGCGCGGCTGCTGCCCCATGCAATTCAGGCCGAAACTGCGCTCCTGGCTGCATCTGACGCCGCACTGACCCCGCAGACGGGGTTGTCGGGCCAGATCCGCATTGGCGCGCCCGATGGCTGCGCCAATTACCTGCTGCCGCAGGTTGTTGCCGCGATCTGCGCCGAAAACCCGGCGCTGGAGGTGCAGATCATCGCCCTGCCGCGCGTCTTCAACCTGTCACGGCGCGAAGCCGATATGGCGATTGCGGTCTCGGCCCCGTCGGCGGGGCGGCTGTCGGTGCAGAAGATCACCGATTACCGGCTGCATCTGGCTGCCGCGACAAGCTATCTGGCCGCCCACCCGCCGATCACAGGGTTGGAGGATCTGCGCGCGCACCGGATCGTGGGCTATGTGCCTGACATGATCTTCGACCCCGAACTGGATTATCTGGCCCAGCTTGGCGTGAATCAGGTGCAGTTCAGCTCTAACTCGGTCGCGGTGCAGTTCAATGCGATCTGTCGCGGGGCCGGAATTGGCGTGGTGCATGATTTTGCCATCCCGTCCGTTCAGAATATGCTGCGCGTCCTGCCCGAGGCTTTCAGCCTGACGCGCAGCTTCTATCTGATCCGCCATATTGATGACCGCCGCGTTGCGCGGCTCAATCGCTTTGCCGAGGCGCTGGTGCGCGGGTTGCGACAGGAGCTTGCGCGACTGGAAGGGCTGCTGGACCGGCCCGACAGCGCGCGCGCATAGGCGGCGCTTGCCTGCCTGCAGATCGGCTCGACGTTTGGCATACCGAAATGCAGGGCGCATATGCGCCGTTGATCCAGGGGCTTGCTGCCCGCCAGAACCCGGACTTGGCTCAAGATCATCATAGCGACTCTCGACCAGGCTTGAGCAGTTGGCTGCATTGCAGCTTTGGCAGGGCGCTGGTTGCAGCGCCGTGGCCCTGTCTGCGCGGGGATGCGGGCCTTCCGGCCCGCTGCCTTCGGCGAGAGTATTTGGCGCAAGATGAAGTCAGGACGCGGATGAAGGCTTCATCTGGCGCAAGCTGATCAGGGACAATTCTAAAGTTGAAGCCGCGGCCATGTCTGCTGTCGCTGCAGGCGACAACCCGCATCCATCTGCCCTGATCGCCGGACGATTGCACTTGCAATGGCCTTGCTCCGGGAACACTGGCCACGGCGGATAGCAGGTCGGGGCGGCGTGCAAGGTGCACGTCACAATTCGGAAAACCCGTGCACCCGCCTGCCGCGCCGACCATCCCCCGCCGCGGCTTGCAGCCGGGTCAGGAAACGCCTGCGGTCTGCCTGCGGCCCGTCATCGGTGAAACGCAGTCCGATCTCGCCATGATTGCGCCAGCGGATTTCGGCGCTGACCACGGCACCCTTGGCATGAAGCTTGACCACCTGACCCGGCTGCGCATCCATCGCGGCGCGCAGTTTCAGCCCGACATCGGAATAATCCAGCAAATGGGCCGAATAGCGCACTCCGTCGCGCACAAGCCCCACATGGGCCGTTTCCCGCTTGCGTGGGGGGCGGTAATGCATGGTGCCCTCCTTTTCGATCTTGGCCTGATATCCGACCCTGCCGCAAAATCCTTAATATACAGTGACCTTAAGGCCGCTCTGGCGCGCATTGCGTTGACTTTGCCCCCCTGTTGGGTCAAGCTTGACGCAGAAAAACAACAACACAGCGGCGAAGATCGCTGAAGAAACGGTCAGTATGGGTCGGGCAGGCAAGGCATTCATGCTTGCGCTGTGGTGTGCGGCAAGCGGGCTGCACGCCCAGACATTGGAGCAGGCAGGGCGGCACATGATCGCCCAGGATTTCGCGGCGGCACGGGCCGCGGCGGAAATCACCCCTGTGCAGTCCCCGCAAGAAGAAGTCGAGCAAGCCTGGATCATCGGGCTGTCGCATATGCGCCAGGACGCCCCGCGCGCCGCCCTGCCGCATCTGGAACGCGCGGTCACACTGGCCCCGCAGGTCACGCGGTTCCGGCTGGAACTGGCCCGCGCGCTTTATCTGACCGGGCAGGATGAGCGCGCGCGCTACCATTTCGACAGCGCGCTGGCGGGGCAGTTGTCGCTGGCCGAGATCACGGCGGTTCAGGAATATCTGGCCGCGATGGACCGGCGCAAGACATGGCAGGGGCATGCCAGCTTCGCCATTGTGCCGCAAACCAACCCGACGCGGGCTTCGGGCGAAAGCCATGTCATGCTGGGCGGGGCCATCCCCCTGCCACTTGAGCAGGCCAAATCCGGCGTGGGGGTGGATCTGGGGCTGGGGGCGACATGGCTGCCGCATCTGGGGCGCGATCTGCGCGGGCGAGTGCATGTCATGGCGCATGGCCAGATTTATGAGGACAGCGCGCTGAACACATGGCGCATCCGCACCGAACTGGGGCTGCTGTCACTGGGCGATCATGACCAGCAGATCGGCGCGGGCGTCAATCTGCAAGCGGCCTATGCGCGCGCCGGGCGGGTGATGCAGGGGGTGGGCATCCATGCCAGCTTTCAGCGCCGCTATGGAGCCAAGACGCTGGTTGCCCTGCGCGCCGATCTGGACCGGCTGCGCTATCCGCAGGTGACAAACAAGGCGATGGATGGATGGCGCGCGGCGCTGGATCTGCGTGCCACCTATCTGGTCTCGCCCCAGCTGCGGCTGGATGGCGGCATGCGGCTGGCCAAGCATAATGCGCGGCGCGACTTCAACCGCAGACGCGATGTCAGCCTGCGCTTTGGCGGGCAATATGCATTCGCCGGCGGGGTCACGGCGGGGCTGATGGCCAGTATCGGCCAGACGCGCTTTGGCGCAGCAAACCCGCTGCTGCCGCAATTCGGGGCGGCGCGCGATGTCACCGGCAGCTTGAATGCCAGCCTTCTGCACCGTGAACTATCCTTGCAGGGGTTTGCGCCAGTGCTGCAATTCGGGGCAGAGCGGCAAAGCAGCAATATCCCCTCGCGCAGCTATACGAATTTCCGCGCTTCGGTCGGGGCAACCCGCAGCTTCTGAACACCGCGCCCCTACAGCGCCAGATCGGCCCAGATCGGCACATGGTCCGAGGGCTTTTCGCCCGCGCGCTCATCACTATCAATCCGGCAGTCCTGCAACAGATCGGCGCCATAGGCATTCAGCAGAATATGATCGATGCGGATACCGTCATTGCGCTGCCATGCCCCCGCCTGATAATCCCAGAAGGTATAGCATCCCGTATCCGCGCAGCGGGCGCGAAACGCATCGGTCAGCCCCAGATGCAGCATCTGGCGAAACGCCCGGCGCGAGGGCAGGCGAAACAGCGCGTCATCCACCCACGCTTCGGGGCGCGCGGCATCCTCGGGCTGCGGGATGATGTTGAAATCGCCCAGCACCACAAGCGGCTGTTCCAGTGTCAGCAATTCCTGCACCCGCGCCTGCATCCGCGCCATCCAGTCCAGCTTGTAGGCATATTTGCCGCCGGGTTTCGGGCTGCCATCGGCCTGCAACTCGACCGGGTTGCCATTGGGCAGATACAGGCCACAGATCCGCAACGCATGGTTGGGGCCAGTGACTGTGGCCTCGATCCAGCGCGCCTGCTTGTCATCGGGGTCGCCGGGCAGGCCGCGGCAGACATCCTCCAGCGGTAGCTTCGAGGCAATTGCCACCCCGTTGAAGCCCTTCTGGCCATGCGTTTCCAGATTATAGCCGCGATCTTCCAGCAACGCGCGCGGGAAGGTCTCGTCAGTGGATTTGATTTCCTGCATAACCACCAGATCGGGCGCGGCATGGTCCAGCCAGCGCGTCAGCGCCCCGGCGCGCGCCTTGATCCCGTTGATGTTGAAGCTTGCGATTTTCATGGGTCTTCGGCTTTCGGGCTTGGCGTTCTGATCTCGCAGCACTGTCGGCCAGCAGCGGGCGCGGGGCAAGCGTAAAGACGCTATTGCAGCGCGCCGATTCGCGCAGAGAGCCGTAACGCATGGGACGGGTCTGTCGCCACGTCCGGCAGAACCGGATCATAAGCCGCGCGGATCACCGCCGCAATCTCGGGGCGCAGGACGGTCTGGCCATCCACAACCGCCAGCGCCGCGCGCCCCGCAAATGCCCGGTCCGACCACAGCAGGATGACCTGCACGGCCTGGCTCAGCGCAACCAGCTCGGCCGGCACATCCGACAGCGCCTGATCCATGCGCACGAAGACAAAGGCCGCGCGAATGGCGTTTTGCCCGTCAAAACGGAACACGCGATACTGGTTGGCATCAGCCGCTTGCAGCCGCCCCACCAGCGGTGCCAGATCATCGATCAGGCGGTCGAGATTGGGAACCTCCAGCAATTCCTGCCAGTCGCGGAAGAAAAACACCATCAGATTGGTGCCGAGCTCGGGGTCGGTTTCGGCCATCCTGTGACCGGCCAGCGCGACCACCGCCTCGACCGCGCCCTTCAAGGTGGCCAGCGTCTTGTCATCAACGCCGAAGATCACCGGCACGATGGGTCGACCCCAGCGGGCGCATAGATAGCTGCCGTCAGAACGGGTGAAGAGCGGCGCGATCTGATCAGGTGTCATGCTCATCCTCCTGGCTGCGGCTCGCATATCGGGCGTGGCCGCATTGCGCAAGCTGTCGCAGCCCTGTCACAAAGGCGTGACAGCGGCAAAACCCTGCCCTATAGGCTGGGACAGGGGATTGAGGACGAGGTTGCGGCAATGCTGAAATTCGGGACTCTGCTGGGCATGATCTGGATCATGATCCTGCCTGTGGCGGCACTGGCGCAGCTTCGCGTCGATGACGGGATGGCCGCGCTGGATGCAGGCGACACGGACAGCGCGCTGGCCATCCTGATCCCGCTGGCCGAACGTGGTGACAGCGCGGCGCAATACAATCTCGGGGTTCTGGCGCTGAACGGCATGAACGGGCTATCGCCTTCGCAGGCGCTGGGCTGGCTGGAACAAGCGGCCCAATCGGGCCACGCCGCCGCGCAGATGCTGCTGGCCGATCAACTGGTTGACCGGCAGGAATGGGCGGATGCGGCGCAGTGGTATGAACAGGCCGCGATGTCTGGGAAACTGCCTGCACAATTCATGCTGGCCACGCTGCATGACCGCAAGCTGACAGACAGGGCCAGCCCGGCAAAGGCTGCGCATTGGTATGAACAGGCCGCCCGGCAAGGGCATGTTGGCGCGCAATTCGCGCTTGGCGCGCTGCTGGCCGAACAGGGCGCAGCCGCCGAGGCCGCGCTGTGGTTCGAACGCGCGGCGCTTCAGGGCGATCTGGCCGCACAATTCAACCTTGCCGCCGCGCTGGCGTCAGGGGACGGGGTGGCACAGGATCTGCCCGCCGCACGCGGCTGGTATCTGCGCGCCGCGCGCGCAGGCTTTGCCCCGGCGATGCATAATCTGGCGCTGATGCAGGCGCGCGGGCATGGCGGGCGGCAAAGCTATCGCAGCGCCTATGCCTGGGCGCTGAACGCCGCCAATAGCGGGCATGACAGCGCCGATGATCTGGTCGCGGCTTTGGCCGAGGCGATGGCCCCGCAATTGCGCGCACAAGCCGAAGCGCTCGCGCCGGATTGCCTGAACACAGAACAGGACATCTGTGACTAAAAGCATGTTGCTCGAAAGTGATTACCGGTTTCGATCTGCTCGAACATCCGAAATCAACTCGACAGCGAGCGGCGCATGAATGCAGATGCGCGCAACGCCCCCAGGGCGCAGCCCCTTGAACCAGCCAGCGCGCGCCAGGTCAGATGCGGAAACCGCATCTGACAGCGCCCGCGAGGGGTGCATGGGCGGGTGGGCGGGCGCCGCTCGCGGGCGCTTCTTGCGCGCCCTGTCGCGCGCTGGATCAACCGCGCGCGCGGCGCCCCCCGCGGCGACCGCCGGTACGCGCGCCTGCCTCCTGCGCCACGCGCGAGGCTTCAGCGAAACTCACGCCGTCCTTCATCGCTTCCAGAACCTTGGCAAGCCCGATCCATGCACCGCCATTGGGGTCGTGATTCATCAGCAGATTGGCCGCGCGCACGGCTTCCATCTCGACCGAGCGGACAGGGTTCATGATCGCGCTGGTCATCCCCGCCCCGATCGCCATCGGCAGGAAGGCTGCGTTCACGCCATGCCGGTTGGGCAGGCCGAAGCTGATATTCGACGCCCCGCAAGTGGTGTTCACGCCCAGCTCTTCGCGCAGGCGGCGCACCAGCGCAAAAACCTGCTGGCCGGCTGTCGCCATTGCGCCAATCGGCATCACCAGCGGGTCAACCACGATATCATGCGCCGGAATGCCGAAATCCGCCGCGCGCTCGACGATCTTGCGGGCCACTGCAAAGCGCACTTCGGGGTCTTCGGAAATGCCGGTATCATCATTCGAGATCGCCACCACCGGCACGTTGTATTTCTTCACCAGCGGCAGGATGGCTTCCAGCCGCTCTTCCTCGCCGGTGACCGAGTTCAGAAGCGGGCGCCCGCTGCATGCTTCCAGCCCCGCCTTCAGCGCTTCGGGTACAGAGCTGTCAATGCACAGCGGCACATCCACCAGCGCCTGCACCCGCGAGCACAACTCGCGCATCAGCGGGGGTTCAACAAAATTATTGTCGGCATAGCGCGGGTCTTCGGCCATCTTGTTGGAAAACACCGCGCCGGAATTGATATCAAGCACTGTCGCCCCGCAGGCCACCTGTTCCAGCGCGTCCTTTTCGACGGTGGAAAAATCACCGGCCTCCAGCTCGGCCGCCAGCTTCTTGCGCCCGGTGGGGTTGATGCGTTCACCAATCACGCAAAACGGCTCGTCAAAGCCGATAATGACAGTCCTGGTGGCAGATTCGATGACAGTGCGGGTCATGGCCCCTCCGGGTGGTTACAAGGTCAGCTTTGCGCCGCTGGTCGGGCCGAAGCGCCGCCATTGGCAATATTCCATTCGGCATTGGTCTTGATCCCGCCAAGCGGGAAGAAATGCAAGCGCTCTATCGCGAAATCGGGATCGGTCGCCTTATGCGCGGCCAGATCGGCCACAAGTGCGGTCGGTTCAAACGGCAAAAGCAGCTTCGAGACATCCTTGGCGCGCTTTTGCAGCACTTTCAGCGACGGGCCGACACCGCAGGCAATGGCGAATTTGATCAGCGTTTGCAGCTTCGCAGGGCCAGCCACGCCCAGATGCACAGGCAGGGTGATCCCCTGTGCGCGCAGCCCGTCTGCCCAGGCGATGATCGGCGCGGCTTCAAAGGCGAACTGGGTGACAATCGCCATCTTGATGCCCTTTTGGCACGCAAAATCCTGTTTCCAGCGCAGCGCGTCCAGAATCACGTCATGGCCGCCATCGGGCGCAATGTCACGATTGCCTTCGGGGTGGCCCGCAACATGCAGCCGGGTGAAATCGTCAAACAGCCCGGTTTCCAGAAGCTGCACCGAATTGTCGAACTCGCCCTTGGGCGTGCTGACGCCACCACCCAGCATCAGCGCCTGACTGACGTCTGCCTCGTCGCGGTAGCGGCGCACCCAATCGGCCAGTTCGGCACGGGTCGCGATGATGCGCGCGGGGAAATGCGGCATCGGTTCCATCCCCTCGGCGCGCAGGCGTCTGGCGGTCGCGACCATATCTGCAATCGGCGTGCCTTCGATATGCGCAATATAAACCCGCGTGCCCGCAGGCAGGATGGTGCGGAAATCTGCGACCTTCTCGGCGGTGCGCGGCATCACTTCAATCGAATAGCCCTGCATCAGCGCTTCGATCTGGCTGTTCTGCGGCAGGCTGGCCGGGGCCGGACGGCGGAAATTCAAAAGCGCCATGATGCTCTCCAACAATCGGGGCGGGGTCAGTTTCGGCAAGCTGTCACGCCCATCCATCATTGGCGATAAGCGCTTTCAGCCTGTCGGTGTCATAGTCGGCTTCCAGCCGCTCTGCGGTGGCTTTCGCGACATCTTCATCGCTTCCAGCGACCTCGACCGGCGGCGCTTTGCGCCATTCGGCCAGATAGGCATCGGCATCCTTCGCGCCTATCTTCATCGCACAACGGTCAATCGCCTGTTCGAAGCGTTCCGAAAGCTGGATCTTCTGCGCCCGCCGTCCCTTGCCGACGATGACCTGCGCGGGAATATCGCGCCAATAGACGATGACGAGCTGTGCCATGTTGCCCCCTTGCCTGCATTCTGCCCGCAACTATGCCGATCTGCGCCGACCGCCCATGCCGGAAACCGACATCGCCGCCAGAGCACCCGACATGGCAACATTATCGCCTGTGCCCGCCACAGACGAGAGGGCGCCGCCGTCAAAATCTTCATCTTCATTATGACGCTGCCAACAACCCCGGTATCGGATGCGCAAATACTTGCTTATTGCAGGGCGGTTGATTACCTTTGCCTCAACACGATATTGGAGGGCGAAAAATGACGCCCGAGCGTCCCGCTGGCGCGGACGCTACCCTGAACAGAACCAAAGCAGCGGCAAAAAATGCCGCCGCCCGGAAATCGGCCAAGGCTCCGCGCCGCCCCAGACCCAGGCAACCGCAGCTTTATGCGGCGCTTGATCTGGGCACAAATAGCTGTCGCATGCTGATCGCCCGCCCCAGCGGCGGGCATTTCGAGGTTGTGGACAGCTTTTCAAAGACTGTCGAGCTTGGCACCGGCCTGAAATCTTCTGGCATGCTGTCCTGGCAGCCGATGCAGCGCACGCTGCAAGCCTTGCGCATCTGCCGCGCCAAACTGGAACGCCACGATGTCGCGCGCATGCGGCTGGTTGCAACCGAAGCCTGCCGGCGCGCGCGCAACAGCCGCGAATTCCTGCACCGCGCACAATCCGAGACCGGCCTCAGGCTCGACATCATCACCGCCGAGGAAGAGGCGCGTCTGGCTGTGGTGTCGTGCGCCTCGCTGGTCGCGCGCGAGACCGAGCAGCTTCTGGTCATCGATATCGGCGGCGGCTCGACCGAACTGGTCTGGATTGATCTGTCGCGCGTGCCCGCCGATCAGCGGCGCAATGCGATCATGGGCATGCATCGCGGCAGCTTCAACCGCGATACGCTTCCCGGCCAGCCTCAGGTGGTGGACTGGATCAGCGTGCCGCTGGGGGTGGCCACGCTGAAGGATTATTTCGCCGATGTCGAGGATGACGCCGCGCGCTTTGCGCTGATGAGCTGGTATTTCGAAGAACAGCTTGAAGCCTTCACCCCCTATATCAACCTGAAACATCACGAAAAATTCCAGATCATCGGCACCTCGGGCACCATCACCACGGTCGCGGCCAGCTATCTGCGGCTGAAGCGCTATGACCGCAGCAAGGTGGACGGGCTGGTGATGAACTCGGCCCAGGTGGACAAGGTCATCCGCCAGTATCTTGCGCTCGGCCCGGTGGGGCGCAGGCAAGACCCCAGCATCGGGCGCGACCGCCACACGCAGATCATGTCGGGCGCGGCGATCCTGACCGCGCTGATGCGCATCTGGCCCACCGAACGCATGTCGGTGGCGGATCGTGGTTTGCGCGAAGGGCTGCTATATGCCCAGATGAGCCATGACGGCGTGTTAAGCCTGAAAGCCTGAAGAAAGCACCATATCTCATGCCACCCAAGAAAAGCTCCGGGCGCGGCCAACGCGATCTGAAAGTCAAGGTCAAGACCGCGCGCGGGCGCAAGCTCAGCTCCACCCGCTGGCTGGAACGGCAATTGAACGACCCTTATGTCGCTGCCGCCCGGCGCGAGGGCTATCGCGGGCGCGCGGCCTTCAAGCTGATCGAACTCGATGACAAGTACCGCTTTCTGGTGCCCGGCGCGCGGGTGGTCGATCTGGGCTGCGCCCCCGGCGGCTGGCTTCAAGTCGCGGTCAAGCGCGTCAATGCGCTGGGCGACAAACCCGGCAAGCGGCAGGGCTTTGTTCTGGGGGTTGACCTGCAAGAGGTCGAACCGCTGGCCGGTGCCGAAACCCATGTGCTGGATTTTCTGGCCGAAGGCGCCGAAGAGCAGGTCAAGACATGGCTGGGCGGGGGCGCGGATGTGGTGATGTCGGACATGGCGGCCGCCGCGTCGGGCCACAAGCAGACCGACCATCTGCGCATCATGGCGCTGTGCGAGGCGGCAGCCTATTTCGCCTTCGACGTTCTGGAACCGGGCGGCACCTTTGTCGCCAAGGTGCTGGCGGGCGGCGCCGAGGGCACGTTGCAGCAGCTTCTGAAGCAGAATTTCCAGAAAGTCGCCAATGTCAAACCGCCTGCCAGCCGCGCCGACAGTTCCGAGAAATATGTGGTGGCAACCGGCTTTCGCGGCCGCCCGGAAACAGAAACACCATGAGCGGGCGGTTTGATCTGCGCCCCGGCGAGACGCGGCTGACTGCGCCCTTGCAGATGCAGGCGGAACTGACATTTATTGGCCATATCGAAAGCCCCTGGACATTGTCGGACTGCCCCAGGAATCTGGCGCAGGCGCGCGAAACAGGCCAGGGTGCCATACTGCACATCCTGCCGCAATTTCGCCCCGCGCTGGAAGGGATTGGCGCAGGCGATGCGCTGGTGCTGCTATACTGGATGGGCCATGCCCCGCGCGACCTGCTGCGTCAGGTACCGCGCCACCGCCCTGACGGCACCGGCACCTTCAGTCTGCGTTCGCCTGCACGCCCCAACCCCATCGGGATGGGGGTAGTGCGGGTGACAGGGCTGGAGCCAGAGTCTGGCATCCTGCGGATCGACGCGATTGATGCTGTGGGCGGCACCGCGCTGATCGACATCAAGCCGCACCTGCCCCGCGTCGATGACCCGCCCGATGCCTGACCGGTCATGCCAGAAGGGGGCAGCATGATCCTGTGGAAAGCCGCCTTGATGGCCCTGGCGCTCTATGCCGCGCTGATTGGCCTGCTGGCACTGTTGCAGACGCCGATGCTGTTTCCGCGCAGCATGGTCGGCCCCGCCCCGCCCCTGCCTGCTTCGGCAGAACGGAAAGTGGTCCAGACCAGCGACGGGGCAGAGCTGCACGGGGTGCTGATCCCTGGCACTGACCCTGACGCGCCGCTGCTGCTGGGCTTTGGCGGCAATGCGTGGAATGCCGAAAGCGTGGCACTGTTCCTGCACCAGATCGCGCCGGAACATGCCGTGGCAGCGTTTCACTTTCGTGGCTATGCCCCCAGCACCGGCCGCCCTTCGGCGCGCGCGCTGATGCGCGATGCGCCCGAAATCCATGACGCGCTGGCCGCACCGGGCGGGGTGATCGCAGTGGGCTTCAGCATTGGCGCCGGACCTGCGGCCTATCTGGCCGCGCGGCGCGACCTGCGTGGGGTGGTGATGGTCACACCCTTCGACCGGCTGCGCAAGGTCGCGCAGACAAGCTTTCCCTGGGCACCGGTGCGGTGGCTCTTTCGCCATGACATGCACCCGCTGGCGGAATTGCGCGATGCGGACACCCCGGTTGCCCTGCTGATTGCCGCGCAGGATGAAATCATCCCCCCCGCCCGCGCCACCACGCTGGCCGAAGGGCTGTCAGCGGCAGGCCAGCCGCCGCGCTATACTGACCGGATCGCGGCGCAACACAACACGATCTATGATCACCCCGATTTCGCGCCCAGCCTGCGCGCGGCGATTGCCGCTGTTCAGGGGAATTGAAACAAACGGGGGCGCCGCCGGGGCAGACCCTGTTGCCACACTCAACCCTTCTGGCGCTGTTCCATATCCTCGGCCAAAGCTTCGGCGCGCGCGGCCATTTCGGTCAGCGCATCGGTCAGATCCTGCGGCACCACCGGCACTTCGACCCGGCGCGGTTCTGGGGCGGGGCGCGCGTGCAGACGCGAGATTTCCTCGCGCAGGGTCTCTATCTCTGACTGCGCGGTTTTCAGCTTGTCCTCTACCCCGGCCGTACGGTCGGCCAGCATCAGCCCCGCCATCAGCAGCATCCGCTCCACCGGAACCCGCCCGATCTGGTCCAGCAGCATGCGTGCCTCTGTATCCAGCATTTCAGCGGCAGCCAGCAAAAACGCCTCTTCGCCATCCTGACAGGCGACAGTGAATTCCTTGTGGCCAATGGTAATGCTCTGCTCAGGCATGCTTGTCCCCTTCCGTGATCAGGGGCTTCAACTCGCCCAGCACATCTTCCATCTCGGCCATGTCGGCGGCACGTTCGGCGCGCAGGGCTTCCAGTTCGGCCAGAAGCGCGCGGTTGATCGCACTGGGTTCGATCACCTTGGCCTCATGCCCTTCGCGCAGTTGGCGATTGGCTTCGATCAGCTTGGTATTGGCCTTTTTCAGCCGAAGCATTTCCAGACTTTGCAGATCAAGCTGTTCGGTCATCCGCGCCAGGCGCCGTTCCAGCGATGTGACCGAACTGTCCTGACGCTGGCGCACGGCATTGACGCGCTCTGACAATTGTGCGGTCTTGTTGCGCTCTGCCTCCAGCTGGGCGCGCAGATCGGCAAGGGTCTCGCCATCCGCTGCGCCAAGCGCACCATTGCCAAGGGATCGCGCGCTGCGTGCAATTCGGTCGAGCGCATCGCCGAGGCGCTTTTCAAGCTCATTCACATCGCTCATTTGGGTCGTGCTTCCCGTGCTGTGATCTGATTGCCTTTGTGTCACGCCGAATCATGACTGGCAAGTCACGCGCCAGCCTGGCAGCGATTCTACCGCCAATGATAAAGTTTTCCAACAATGGCGCAGTTTCGCCACGATGCGCCTGTCACACTGCTTGAACTTGCGGCTGGTGCTGCTATGACACCGTTAACCGCCATGACACCGCTAACATCGCGCAAGACAAGGACCGCTGCCGTGGATATTGCCACCCTTCGTAACGCCAACCCCGACCACTGGAAAAAGGCCACTGCCATCCGCGCCCTGGCAATGGATGCCGTGCAGGCCGCCAATTCCGGCCATCCCGGCATGCCGATGGGCATGGCCGATGTCGCCACGGTGCTGTTTGAAAAGCATCTGAAGTTCGACGCCGCCGCGCCCGACTGGGCCGACCGCGACCGCTTCATCCTGTCGGCAGGGCATGGCTCGATGCTGCTTTATGCGCTGCTCTATCTGACCGGCTATGAAGACATGACGCTCGATCAGATCCGGAATTTCCGCCAATGGGGTTCGATCACGGCGGGCCACCCTGAATATGGCCATGCCAAGGGCATTGAAACCACCACCGGCCCGCTGGGTCAGGGGATTTCGAACGCGGTGGGCTTTGCCATCGCCGAAGAGGCGCTGCGCGCCGAGTTCGGGGCCAAGACCGTTGACCACCACACCTATGTCATCGCCGGTGATGGCTGCCTGATGGAAGGGATCAGCCATGAAGCCATCGGGCTGGCCGGTCATCTGAAGCTGGGCCGTCTGATCGTGCTGTGGGACAATAACGACATCACCATTGACGGGCGCGTCGGCCTGTCCGACAGCACCGACCAGCGCGCGCGCTTTGCCGCTGCGGGGTGGCGGGTGCTGTCCTGTGACGGGCATGATCCCGCCGATATCGACCGCGCGCTGAACGAAGCCAAAGGCTCGGACCGCCCGGTCCTGGTCGACTGCAAGACCATTATCGGCTTTGGCAGCCCGAAAAAGGCCGACACATCGGGCGCGCATGGCTCCCCCCTGGGTGACGCGGAGATCGCCACCACCAAAGAGATCTATGGCTGGCCCTATGGCCCCTTCGAAATCCCTGCCGATGTGCTTCAGTCCTGGCGCGCGATTGGCGCGCGCGGGGCCGCCACGCGGGCCGAATGGGAGGCAGGATTTGCCAGGCTGTCGGCCAGCAGGCAGGCCGATTTCACCCGCCGTATGGCCGGCCAGCCGTCCCGGAAGCTGGAAGCCGCGATCCGCGCCTTCAAGAAGCAGATCAGCGAAACCACGCCCAAGGTGGCAACGCGCAAATCCTCGGAAATGGTGCTGGAAGTGATCAACGGGATCATGCCCGAAACCATTGGCGGTTCGGCCGATCTGACCGGGTCGAACAACACCAAGACCGGCGGGCTGGGCGTGTTCACCGCCCAGGATCGCAAGGGCCGCTATGTCTATTACGGCATCCGCGAACATGGCATGGCGGCGGCCATGAACGGCATGGCGCTGCATGGCGGCATCAAGCCCTATGGCGGCACCTTCCTGTGCTTCACCGATTATGCGCGCGGGGCCATGCGGCTGTCGGCGCTGATGGGCGTGCCGGTCAGCTATGTCATGACGCATGACAGCATCGGTCTGGGCGAGGATGGCCCGACCCACCAGCCGGTAGAGCATCTGGCGATGCTGCGCGCCACCCCCAACATTCATGTCTTCCGCCCCTGCGACACGGTCGAGACCGCAGAAGCCTGGGAACTGGCGCTGACCAGCGCGCGCACGCCTTCGGTGCTGGCGCTGACGCGGCAGGGGCTGCCCACGCTACGCACCCAGCACAAGACCAAGAACCTGACCGCACAGGGCGCCTATGTGCTGGCAGAGGCCGAGGGCAAGCGCCGCGCCATCCTGATGGCCAGCGGGTCAGAGGTCGAAATCGCGATGGCCGCGCGCGATCTGTTGCAGGCCGAGGGGATCGGCGTGCGCGTTGTCTCCTTCCCCTGCTGGGAATTGTTCGAAGCCCAGTCCGAGGCTTATCGGCGCAAGGTGCTGCCCGCGGGACCAGTGCGGGTTGCGGTGGAAGCCGGGCTGCGCTTTGGCTGGGATCGCTGGCTTGCCGATGAACGCGGGCGGCGCGAGAAGGCAGGCTTTGCCGGCATGGAGGGTTTTGGCGCTTCAGCCCCCGCACCGCAGCTTTATCAGGAATTCGGCATCACCGCCGATTCTGTGGCCGACAAGGTCAGGGCGCTGCTGTAAGCGCATCCCATATGACGCTGCAAGGCGTGGCAGGGCGGTGACAGGGTCACCGCCCTGTTCCTTTTTGTATGGGGTGGGCTTGGCTTATGGCTGAATGATTGGCCGTGACGACCGCTTCGCGCCCGTCGCTGCCCCCCGCGCCATAACCCCCGCGCGCAATCAAGGCGCGCCTGCGCGCCGCCGCGCATGACAGCCCCACACCAAACCCTTCCCTTCGCCGCCCCCGCATGGCAACAAGGCGAAAACGAAAGGTGCCGCCCATGATCCCTCCTGCCCCCTTCCCCGCTGCCCGACTGCGCCGTTTGCGCCGCACCCGTGCCTTGCGCGAGATGGTGCAGGAAAACGGGCTGTCTGCTGCGGACCTGATCTGGCCGGTTTTCATTCGTGACGGCAACGCCATCACCGAACCCATCCCCTCGCTGCCCGGTGTCAACCGGCTGTCGCTGGACAATCTGCTGCGGGCGGCCGAAAAGGCGCATGGGCTGGGTATTCCGGCGATCTGCCTGTTTCCCTATACCGATCAGGCGCTGCGCACCGAAAGCTGCGCAGAGGCGTGGAACCCCGACAATCTGACCAACCGCGCCATTCGCGCGCTCAAGGCCGAATTGCCCGATCTGATGGTCATGACCGATATCGCGCTCGACCCCTATAATGCCAATGGCCATGACGGCTTCGTGATCGATGGCGAAATCGTCAATGACCAGACGGTCGAGGCGCTGGTGAAGATGGGGCTGGCGCAGGCCGAGGCCGGGGCGGATATCCTTGGCCCATCCGACATGATGGATGGGCGCATCGGCGCGCTGCGCATGGCGCTGGAGGCGGAGGGCCACAGCGATGTCGCGATCCTGTCCTATGCCGCGAAATTCGCCAGCGGCTTCTATGGCCCGTTCCGCGATGCGGTGGGGGCCGGGGCGCGGCTGGTGGGCGACAAGGCCACTTACCAGATCGACCCCGCCAACCGTGAAGAAGCACTGGCCTGCGTCGCGCGCGATCTGGCCGAAGGGGCGGATATGGTGATGGTCAAGCCGGGGCTTCCCTATCTGGATATCTGCCGCGCGGTGAAGGACCGCTTCCAGCGCCCGACCTTCGCCTATCAGGTGTCGGGCGAATATGCGATGCTGATGGCGGCGGCACAAAATGGCTGGCTGGATGAAGAGAAGGTGATGCTGGAAAGCCTGATGGCCTTCAAGCGCGCGGGCTGCGACGGGGTGCTGAGCTATTTTGCGCCCAAGGTGGCGGCAGCGCTGCGCGCGGGCTGAGCCGACCGCTCAATCTTCAACCTGCTCCGGCGGGCAGGCGAAAGACGCATAAAATCTTTGGCACAATCCTGCCAGAACCGCCTGCCCGCTATCGCTTGCGGGTGACAAGTGAGTCCCCCTAGCGTATAGTTGCGCCCCACAAGGCCAAGAAAAATGATCACGAAAGATCACGGCAGACACCATGCCTGCAGACGGGCACGAGCAGAGGATAGAACAATGGAACAGCTTTCACGCCGGGGAGTGGTCCTCGGTCTGGGTTCGGCAACGATGCTGGCGGCATGTGCCAACCCGATTGGCGGGGATGGGGCGGATGTTCTGGATGCCCGCGTAGATGCCGCGCGCGACTATTTGCGCAACACCTACCCCTCGCTTGAAGAATTATTCGAGAAGTCGCGCGGCATTCTGTATATCCCCGTTGTCACCGAAGCCGGGCTGTTCGTCGGCGGGGCATATGGGCGCGGGGCACTGCGTATTGACGATGTCACGGTGGATTACTATTCCGCCACACGCGGCAGTTTCGGCCTGCAGGCGGGCGCGCAGCAATATGCGCATGCGCTGTTTTTCATGACCGAGCAGGCGTTGCAGGATTTCCGCACCTCGCCGGGTTGGGCCGCAAGCGCGGATATGCGCTATGCCACCCCCTCGCGCGGGGGGTCGATGGGCAGCGAAACCACCACCCAGTTCGCCCCGGTGATCGCGGTGGTGTTCGGGCAATCGGGCATGCTGGCGGGCGCATCGCTGGCGGGCGTCAAATATTCGCGCATCATCCCGTAACGGGGCGCGCGCGCCGCGCTATTCCATCTCGGACAGCAGGTCGCGCCCGCGCGCATCCTCGACCTCGATCACCCACAGATCTGGGTCAAAGCTGCGCTGGCGGGTGATGGCGGCGTCGACATCGGGTTCCGGCCCCTCGATCAGAAGCTGCCAGACCCGCGCGCCGCTTTGCAAGTCATAACCACGCTGGAAGGCGCGCGCGGTTCCGTCCATCAGTGCAAGCTTGACCAGCACGGCCCCCGCGACATCGTCACCTCGCGCGATGACATAGGCGGGAATGCCCTGCATCTGCAACCGTTTCAGATAGGCCGCGACCCACAGCCCCGATGCCAGCCGCGCGCTCATGCGTTGCCGTCGCGAAACTCCAGCCCCATTTCGGAATAGCGCTCGGACTCTTCCATCCAGTTTTCGCGCACTTTCACCTGCAAGAACAGATGTACCGGCCGGCCCAGAAATTCAGCAATCTCGGCGCGTGCAGCCTGAGAGATCGCCTTGATCGTCTCGCCCTTGTTGCCCAGCATGATCCCCTTGTGACCATCGCGCATGACATAGATCACCTGGTCGATCCGCACCGAGCCGTCCTTGCGTTCCTGCCAGTGCTCGGTCTCGACCGTCAGTTGATAGGGCAGCTCCTCATGCAGGCGCAGGGTCAGCTTTTCGCGTGTCATTTCAGCCGCGATCATGCGCAGCGGCAGATCGGCGATCTGGTCTTCGGGATAAAGCCACGGGCCTTCGGGCAGATGTTCAGCCAGCCAGCGGCGCAGATCATCGACCCCATGCCCCTTTTCGGCAGAGATCATGAAGGTCTGCGCAAAGGGATAGGCGTCGTTCAGTTCTGCGGTCAGCGCCAGCAGTGCTTCGGCCTTGACGCGGTCGATCTTGTTGATTGCCAGCGCCACAATCTGCTTTGGGCTGGCACGTTCATGCAGCGCCTCGATAATCGCGCGCGTGCCCTCGGTCAGGCCGCGATGGGCCTCGACCAGAAGCACCACGATATCGGCATCAGCCGCCCCGCCCCAGGCTGCGGCAACCATCGCGCGGTCCAGCCTGCGGCGCGGACGGAACAGCCCCGGCGTATCGACAAAGACGATCTGCGCCGCCCCTTCCAGCGCAACCCCGCGAATGCGGGTGCGGGTGGTCTGCACCTTATGGGTGACAATGCTGACCTTGGCCCCCACCATGCGGTTGGTCAGGGTGGATTTTCCGGCATTGGGTTCACCGATCAGGGCCACGAAGCCCGCGCGTGTTGTCATCTCTTGCGTCTGCCTTTGCTTCAGTTGCCTTGCGCCTTAGCCGGTTTCGACCGTTCCCGCCAGAGCGTATACAGCCCCGCGCCCACGATCAACGCCGCGCCTGCCCATGTCACCGCGTCGGGGCGCTCGCCAAAGACGAGGATGGCGATGAGAAGTGCCGCAACCAGACGACTGTAGCGAAAGGGCGCGACCGCCGATACCTCGCCCGTGCGCATTGCGCGGGTCAGGGCGGTGTAGGCAATGACGCCCGCGACGGCGGTCAGCGCCATGAACCCCAGCCCTTGTGGTGCCGGCAGGCGTGGCGTGCCCGGCTCTGCAATCAGCAGGATAATGCCTGCAATGGTGACAACCGCAAAACCCAGCATGGAAAGCTGCGCGGGGCGCACCTCTGGCGGGCTGGTGCGGGTGGCAAGATCGCGCAGCGCAAAGCCCAGCATGCCCAGCACCGCGAAAATGGCCGTGGGTTCGAATTGCGCGGGCACCGGGCGCAGCACCAGCGCAACCCCGGCCAGCCCCAGCCCCATCGCAATCCAGCGGCGCGGGCCTGCGCGTTCGCCCAGCACGAACACGGCCCCCAGGGTCACGATGATCGGGGTTGCCTGCAGGATGGTCGTGGTCACGGTCAGGCTGTTATAGAACAGGCTGAGCGCAAAGAAGAGCCGCCCCATCACCTCTGCCGCAGTGCGCGCAAGCAGACGGGGTTGCAGATAGGCCGGGTGCCACAGCGCGCAGCCCTGCAGCCTTGCCGTCACGCCCGAAATGCCCAGGGCGATCAGCCCAAACAGCAGCGTGCCCATGCCGGGTGTCAGCCACCCTGCCCCGGTCGCGGTCTTGAACAGCGCGTCTTCGACGGCAAAGCCCAGCATCGCCATCACCATCCACAGCGCGCCGCGCAGGTTTTCGCTCATCCGGGGGGGTCCAGCCGCGCGAGCAGCGCGCGGGCCGCTTCCTGCTCTGCCACGCGCTTGCTGCCGGCTGTGGCTGTGGCGCTCTTGCCGGTTGCGAGTTTGACCTCGATTGTGAAGCTTGGCGCATGATCGGGGCCGGTGCGGGCGATCTCGATATATTGCGGCAGGGCCAGTCCCCGCCCCTGCGCCCATTCCTGAAGCGCGGTCTTGGCATCGCGTGCATCCAGCTCGACACTGGCGATCAGCCCCTGCCACAGCCGCAGCACCATCGCGCGCGCGGCGTCAAACCCGGCATCCAGATAGACCGCGGCAATCACGGCCTCCATCGCATCGCCCAGAATCGCATCCTTGCGCCGCCCGCCCGACAGCATTTCCGACCGCCCCAGCTTCAGCACCTCGCCCAGACCCACGCTGCGCGCGACCTTTGCGCAGCTTTCCTTGCGCACCAACGCGTTGAAGCGCGGCGCAAGCTGGCCTTCACTGGCATCGCGGTCGGCGCGATACAGCGTCTCTGCCATCACCAGCCCCAGCACCCGGTCGCCCAGGAATTCCAGCCTTTGATTGTCATCCCCCGCAACCGTGGCGACAGAAGGGTGGCGCAAAGCCTGACGCAGCAACTCGGGTTGAGCAAACTCATGCCCGATGCGGGCGCAGAACGCCTGCAACTGTCGTGACAGCTTCACTGCAACCTCTCGAAGAACCGGTCCGACCGCCATGTCCAGAAGAAGAACAGCGATCGCCCCTCGGCGCTGAACACGACATGGCGCGTGCGCCCGATCAGATGGTCAAACGGCACCATCCCCACCCCGCCCGCAGCCTGCGGCAAGCGACTGTCGAGCGAGTTGTCGCGGTTGTCACCCATGAAGAAGAAATGCCCGTCCGGCACCGTAAAGACCGGCGTGTTGTCAAAGGCGCTGCCATCGCTGATATTCAGCACCGGGTAGCTGACGCCATTGGGCAGGGTTTCGATATAGCGCGACTTGCGGCATTCGCCCCCCTGCCCCACCGGTGCATTCTCGCAGCGGGGGAACTGGCCCGCACCACCCTGACGTTGATAGATTTCGACGAAATCCCCCGCCGGTTCCTGCGGCACCGCTTCATCATTCAGGTATAGCATGCCATCGCGCATCTGCACCCGGTCGCCGGGCATGCCGATCAGCCGCTTGATGTAATCCGCCCCCGTGCCGGGATGGCGAAAGACGACGATATCGCCGCGCTCGGGTTCCGAGGCGAAAATGCGCCCTTCAAACGGACACAGGCCGAAAGGGCAGGAATAGCGCGAATAGCCATAGGCCATCTTGTTGACGAACAGGAAATCGCCGATCAGCAGGGTTTCCTTCATCGAGCCTGACGGGATCCAGAAAGGCTGAAAGAACAATGTGCGGAACAGCCCTGCAATCAGCAGCGCATAGATGATGGTCTTGATGTTGTCCCAAAGACTGTCTTTCGTGCCGCCTGTCGCCGCCATAAACTCAACCCGCCTGATGTTTCGTCAGCCGCTTCATGGGCGCGCAGGCGGATGGAGTCAAGCTGGCGCGCGGAACGGCAGCGTGGCCTGCCTTCGGAATTTCGGGCTTTTCAACCGGGAACGACGCGCCTATAGTCCGGCCCCATGTCACAACGCTGTCAGATCAGTGCATCGCGGGCGCCCGCCCTGCTGCTTCTTAGAGGCCTCTGAGCGTGTCCATTGCCGGGCGCGCCGCTCAGAGGTGAACAGCGCCCGCGTCAACCGACATCCTCACATACAGATTCCGCTGACAGGAACCCCAAGATGACACATGCTTCCGACAGTCAGGACCGCGTCCTGATCTTTGACACCACCTTGCGCGATGGCGAGCAATCCCCCGGCGCCACGATGAGCCATGCCGAAAAGCTGGAGATTGCATCCCTTCTGGATGAAATGGGCGTCGACATTATCGAAGCAGGCTTTCCCATTGCGTCCGAGGGCGATTTTCAGGCCGTGTCCGAAATCGCGCAAAACGCGAAAAACGCCGCTATCTGCGGGTTGGCGCGCGCCAATATCGCCGATATCGACCGCTGCTGGGAGGCGGTGAAACATGCCCCGCGCGCGCGCATCCACACATTCATCGGCACCTCGCCGCTGCATCGCGACATCACTGCGCTGGATCAGGACGGCATGGTCGCGCGTATTCATGACACGGTCAGCCATGCGCGCAATCTGTGCGATGATGTGCAATGGTCGCCAATGGATGCCACGCGCACCGAAACCGACTATCTGTGCCGCGTGGTCGAAACCGCAATCAAGGCGGGCGCGACGACCATCAACATTCCCGACACGGTGGGCTATACTTATCCGCGCGAAAGCGCCGATATCATCCGTATGCTGCTGGAACGGGTGCCGGGGGCGGATCAGATCACATTCGCCACCCATTGCCATAATGATCTGGGCATGGCCACGGCCAATGCGCTGGCGGCAGTCGAGGCCGGCGCGCGCCAGATCGAATGCACGATCAATGGACTGGGCGAACGCGCGGGCAATACGGCGCTGGAAGAAGTGGTCATGGCGCTGAAAGTGCGCAATGACATCCTGCCTTACCGCACCGGCATCGACACCACCAAGATCATCGGCATTTCGCGGCTGGTCAGTGCGGTGTCGGGCTTTCCGGTGCAGTTCAACAAGGCCGTGGTCGGCAAGAACGCCTTCGCGCATGAATCCGGCATCCATCAGGACGGGATGCTGAAGAACAAGGAAACATTCGAGATCATGCGCCCCGAGGATATCGGGCTGTCGGCCACCAATCTGGTGATGGGCAAGCATTCGGGCCGCGCGGCGCTGCGCGCGAAACTCTCGGAACTGGGCTATGAGCTGGGCGACAACCAGCTCAAGGATGTGTTTGTCCGCTTCAAGGCTTTGGCCGACCGCAAGAAGGAAGTCTATGATGACGACCTGATCGCGCTGATGGCCGAAGCCAGCCTGTCGGATGACGACGCCTATCTGCAGTTGCGCAAGCTGCGCGTGATCTGCGGCACCGAAGGCCCGCAAGAAGCCGAGATGACGCTGAAGATCGGCGAGGAAGAGAAATTCATCGACGCCACCGGCGACGGGCCGGTGGATGCGACCTTCAACGCGGTCAAGATGCTGTTCCCGCATGAGGCGCGGCTGGAGCTGTATCAGGTTCATGCCGTGACCGAAGGCACCGACGCGCAGGCCACGGTCAGCGTGCGGCTGGCGCAGGACGGGGTGGTCTATACCGGCCAGTCCTCGGACACCGATACGGTCGTGGCTTCGGCCAAGGCCTATATCAACGCGCTCAACCGTCTGGTGCTGCACCGCCATCGCGGCAATCTGTCCGCGCTGATGAGTTCGGCGGGCTGAAACCTGCGCCCTGCCGCGACATCGCGCGGCAGGGCGCTCTGATCTCTGGGGCAGCGTCATGCATTGGCTGTATCTGGCCGTGGCCATTGTCTTTGAAACCATCGGCACCACCGCGCTGAAGGCCAGCGACGGGATGACGCGGCTTGCGCCCTCGCTTCTGGTGGTGCTGGCTTATGCGCTGTCTTTCTGGCTGCTGGCGCTGGTATTGCGGGTCATACCAGTGGGGGTGGCCTATGCGATCTGGTCGGGGCTGGGCATCTGCCTGATTGCGGCCATCGGCTGGGTGGTGTTCGGCCAGCGGCTGGACGCGCCCGCGCTGCTGGGCCTTGGCATGATCATCGCGGGCATTGTCGTGATCAACATATTCAGCGACAGTGTCGGTCACTGATATGCCCGAAGCAGTGCGCCATACCCGATTTGACGACGCGCAGGGGCTGGCTTTCGGCGCGGTGATGTGCGCCTTCGGCGTTCTGATCCTGACCGGGGCGGGGCTGGTGACGGGTCAGACCGCGGGCGCGGCAGTGCTGATTTCCTACCTGACCGGCTGGAGCTTCGGGGCCGTGTTCTTCGTGATCAACCTGCCCTTCTATGCGCTGGCGTGGTTTCGGCTGGGCGCGGCTTTCACCTTCAAGACCTTCGCGGCTGTGGCACTGATTTCCGGCGTGTCGGTCATCATCGGTGATCTGGTGCGGGTGGACCCCGCGCATCCGGCAGTGGCGGCGGTGCTGTTCGGCATGATCTCTGGCGCGGGGCTGCTGGCGATCTTTCGCCATCGCGCAAGCCTTGGGGGTGTGGGCATCGTGGCGTTCGACTTGCAGGAACGCTATGGATGGCGCGCGGGCTATGTGCAATTCGGGTTCGACCTGCTGCTCTTTGCCGCCGCGCTGCTGATACTGCCCGCAACGTTGGTGCTGTGGTCACTTCTGGGGGCATTCGTGCTTAGCGCGATCATCGCGATCAACCACCGCAACGATCTGTATATCGGAACGTGAAGCTTTCGGGGCTAGCCAGAGGGGCGATAATCGTTTAACGCGGCGGCGCAGCATCAAAAGGCAGTTCTGGTATGGACCTTCGCAATATCGCGATTATCGCGCATGTCGACCACGGCAAGACCACTCTTGTGGACGAGCTTCTGAAACAATCCGGCGCATTTCGCGAAAACCAGTCCGTGGCCGAACGCGCGATGGACAGCAATGATCTGGAACGTGAACGCGGCATCACCATTCTGGCCAAGGCCACCTCGGTCGAATGGAAGGACACGCGCATCAATATCGTCGACACCCCCGGCCATGCCGATTTCGGCGGCGAGGTCGAACGCATCCTGTCGATGGTCGATGGCGTGGTGCTGCTGGTCGATGCCGCCGAAGGGCCGATGCCGCAGACGAAATTCGTTACCTCCAAGGCACTGGCGCTGGGGCTGCGCCCGATCGTGCTGCTGAACAAGGTCGACAAGCCCGCCGCCGACCCCGACCGCGCATTGAACGAGGTGTTCGACCTGTTCGCCAATCTGGGCGCAAGCGATGAACAGCTCGATTTCCCAGTGCTTTACGCCAGCGGCATCAATGGCTGGGCCGATGCCGGACTTGACGGGCCGCGCAAGGACATGTCGGCGCTGTTCGATCTGGTGGTGGCGCATGTGCCCGCGCCGGCACAGGTTGCCGCGCGCGCTGAACCATTCCGCATGCTGGCAACCACGCTGTCGGCAGACCCTTATCTGGGCCGCATCCTGACCGGGCGGGTGGAATCCGGCACGCTGAAAGCAGGCGAAACCATCAAGGCGCTGTCGCGCGACGGCGCAAAGCTGGAACAGTTCCGCGTCACCAAGGTTCTGGCCTTTCGCGGCCTTGGCCAGCAGGCCATCAACGCGGCAGAGGCCGGTGACATCGTGACCATTGCAGGCATGTCGAAGGCCACTGTCGCCGATACCCTCTGCGCGTTGGAAATCGACACCGCCCTACCCGCCCAACCCATCGACCCGCCCACCATCTCCGTGACCTTCGGCATCAATGATTCGCCGCTGGCGGGGCGCGACGGGTCCAAGGTGCAAAGCCGCGTGATCCGCGAACGCCTGATGCGCGAGGCGGAAATGAATGTCGCCATCCGCGTCACCGACACACCGGGCGGCGAGGCATTCGAGGTCGCAGGGCGCGGCGAATTGCAAATGGGCGTGTTGATCGAGAATATGCGCCGCGAAGGGTTTGAGCTTTCGATTTCCCGCCCGCGCGTGCTGATGCGTGATGAAGGCGGGCAGCGGCTGGAACCGGTCGAGGAAGTCACCATCGATGTCGATGACGACTATACCGGCACCGTGATCGAAAAGCTGACCGGCCCGCGCCGCGGAGATCTGGTCGAGATGAAACCCGCAGGCAGCGGCAAGACGCGCATCATCGCGCATGTGCCCTCGCGCGGGCTGATCGGCTATCATGGCGAGTTCATGACCGACACGCGCGGCACGGGTGTTCTGAACCGCGTCTTTCATGAATGGGCACCTTACCGCGGCACCATTCCGGGGCGGCGCGAAGGCGTGCTGATTTCGATGGAAGATGGCACCGCTGTCGCCTATGCGCTGTGGAACCTGGAAGAACGCGGGCGGATGTTCATCAACCCGCAAGATCCGGTCTATCAGGGCATGATCATCGGTGAACACAGCCGCGACAATGATCTGGAAGTGAACCCTTTGAAGGGCAAGAAACTGACCAATGTACGGGCGTCCGGCAGCGATGACGCGGTCAAGCTGACCCCGCCCACGATCATGTCGCTGGAACAGGCGATTGCCTATATCGATGATGACGAACTGGTCGAGGTCACGCCCAAGGCGATCCGCCTGCGCAAGCGCTTCCTTGACCCGCATGAGCGCAAGCGCCAGGCCAAGGCCAGCGCGTAACCGAAAGCGGCAAGGTTCAGCGGATCACCGGCGCGGCAGCGGCTTGCTGCGCGGCGTCGATGAAACGCGCAATCAGCGCAGGGTCTTTCCGACCCGGCGCGGCCTCTACCCCCGAAGACACATCAAGCTGGCGCGCGCCAGTCAGGCGAATGGCGGCAGCGACATTGTCGGGTGTCAGCCCGCCTGCCAGCATCCACGGGCAAGCCCAGCGTCGCCCCGCAATCAGACGCCAGTCAAAGCTCAGCCCATTGCCGCCGGGCAACACAGCCCCCGGCTGTGGCTTGGCATCGACCAGAAGCTGATCGGCCACCTGACCGTAGCGATCCAGCGCGGGCAGATCATCGGCGGTTGCAACGCCCACGGCCTTCATCACCGGCAGACCAAAGCGCGCGCGCAGGTCGCTGACCCGGTCAGGCGATTCGGCCCCGTGCAGTTGCAGCATGTCCAGCGGCACGCGGTCGAGTAATTCCGCCAGCATCGCATCATCGGCATCAACCGTCAGCGCCACCTTGGCAATGCCTTCGGGGACAGACAGCGCCAGCGCGCGCGCCTGTTCAAAACTGACATTGCGCGGCGATTTCGGGAAAAACACGAATCCCACATAGCGCGCGCCTGCCGCAGCAGCCGCCCCAACGCCTGCCGCTTCGGTCAGCCCACAAATCTTGACATGCAACTGTGATGTGGCGGCCATTGGCGATCAGCGCGCATCCAGCACGGCAAGGACATCATCCTTATGCGTTTCCGGCGCGACACGCTCGGCGCGCTTAAGCTCGGCACGCAGCCCGTCCGCTTCACGCCGCGCCCGCGCAGCTTCGGCCCGATAGCCGCGTTCGCGCAGCCATTCCCAGACCAGCCCCAGAAACAGCCCTGCCGCAAGCGCCACGCCCAGCAACACGAAAAGCGGCAAGGTCACCTGCGGATCAGCGCCCAGCAGCCCGGCCAGCGTGTCGGGCAGCAGGCTGACCGTTACCATCGCCCGATTTGCAAGCGCCACGATCACCAGCACGATGGCAACAAGCGCCAGCAGCCCATAGCGCAGATAGCTCAGCATCACGTCATCCTTCTATTCCGTTCAGTCGGTCGCGCAGCAGCTTGCCGGTCTTGAAGAACGGCACGGCCTTGGCCTCGACCTGCACGCTTTCACCCGTGCGCGGATTGCGGCCAATGCGCGGATCGCGCTTCTTGACCGAAAACGCCCCGAAGCCGCGCAGCTCGACCCGTTCCCCGCGCGCCAGCGCCTCGGTAATCTCTTCGAACACAGTATGCACAATTCGTTCAACGTCGCGCTGAAACAAATGCGGATTTTCTTCTGCGATGATCTGAATCAATTCCGAACGAATCATGCGTTCTACCCCCGGTTGCGCCCTGTCGCCTTGTACTGGCTTTCTGGTCTGGTGCCGCCCGACTATAGAAGCAAACACCGGGTGAAGGAATATGCAATGCACGAAAAACCATGTCCTTTTCAGGCGGATATTCAAAATGCCAGCAATTTTCAGCCGATCCGCGCCCCCGCGCCCGTCCCTGCGCGGTGGCGCCGCCTGCCGCTTGCCCCTTCCATCGGCGTCTGCGCTGTCGTAGGGCGCAGCAAGCAAACCAGATGAAAGCCGCGCCATGTCCCGCATCCCCACGATCCGCCTGAAACCCAAGGCCGAGGCCCGCGCCATCCGCCACGGCTTCCCCTGGGCCTTCGCCAATGAGGTGGTGACGGACCGGCGCAGCCGGGCGCTGGCCCCGGGCAGTTTCGCGCGGCTGGAAGACGGCATGGGCCGCGCCTTGGGGCTGGTGACGGTCAACCCGACCTCGCGCATCTTCGCGCGGATGATGGACCGCAACCCCGAGGCGGTGATCGATCTGGACTGGCTGGTGGCAAAACTGACCCGCGCACAGGATCTGCGCAACCGGCTTTACGACGCGCCCTTCTATCGCCTTGTGCATGCCGAAGCCGATGGCCTGCCCGGTCTGGTGATCGACCGATTTGGCGATGCGGTGGTGATCCAGCCCAATTCCGCCTGGGCCGAGGCGCAATTCGACCTGCTGGCCCGCGCCGTGCAGCAAGTGACGGGCGCGGGCATCATCGTCAAGAATGCCGCCAGCCGCGCCCGCGTGCTGGAGGGGCTGGATGATGCGACGGCCTTGCATTGCGGCGCGCTGGACGGGCCAGTGCCGGTGCCGATGAATGGCGCGACCTATCTGGCCGATCTGCTGGGCGGCCAGAAGACCGGGCTGTTTTTCGATCAGCGCGACAATCACGCCTTTGGCGCGAGGCTGGCGCGCGGGGGTGCGCGGGTGCTGGATGTGTTCGCCCATGTGGGCGGGTTTTCACTGGCCGCGCTTGCTGGCGGGGCAAGCCACGCGCTGGCGGTGGACAGCTCTGCGCCCGCGCTGGATCTGGCCATGCGCGGCGCGCAGGCCAGCGGGGTTGCCGCGCGCTTTGCCACGCGCCAGGGCGATGCGTTCGAGGCGATGGAAGCGCTGGCCACAGAAGGCGCGGAATTCGACCTTGTGGTCTGCGACCCGCCTGCCTTTGCCCCCAACAAGCAGGCGCTCGACAAGGGGCTGCGCGCCTATGAGCGCGTGGCGCGGCTGGCCGCGCCGCTGGTGGCAAGGGGGGGCTATCTGGGGCTGTGTTCGTGCAGCCATGCAGCGGATCTGACCGCGTTTCGCAATGCCAGCGCACGCGGGATCGGGCGCGCGGGGCGGCGGGCGCAGATGATCCATACCGGATTTACCGGGCCGGACCATCCGCAATTGCCGCAACTGGCCGAAAGCGGCTATCTGAAGGCGGTGTTCTTCCGGCTGGATGGATGATGCGCGCGGTTCTGGATGCTTGTGTCCTCTATCCCACAGTGCTGCGCGAAATCCTTGTCGGCGTTGCCGCGCGGGGCGGGTTCGCCCCGCTGTGGTCGGCGCGCATTCTGGCCGAATGGCAGCATGCGGCGGCACGGCTGGGACCAGAAGGGGCGGCGATTGCCAGCGGCGAAATCGCCGCGCTGCGCGCGCGCTGGCCAGATGCCGAACGGCCCGCCGACCCCGCGCTTGAAGCGCAGCTTGACCTGCCCGACGCGGCAGATACCCATGTTCTGGCCACCGCCATCAGCGGCCAGGCCGCCCTGATCATCACACTGAACCTGCGCGATTTTCCCGCCCGCGCACTGGTCCCGCATGGCATTGCCGCGCGCAGCCCTGATGATGTGCTGATGGCGCTGTGGGTGGACGCCCCCGACGGGGTGGAAGGGGCCGTGAGCGCGGCACAGGCCGCGACCGAGGCCGCCTCTGGCCGCGCCCAGCCTCTGCGCCCACTTCTCAAACGCGCGCGCCTGCCCCGGCTGGGCAAGGCGCTGGGTTAAGACCGTTACATGGATTGTTTTTTCTTCGGCCCCTTGCAGCCCCCAAATCGCAGGACTAAGATTCCCGCAAGCAAATGCGCGTATCAACAGACCCGATGGACGGGTCCAGACAAAGGCAGGCACATGCACGATCCGATTGAAACCTACATGAATCTTGTCCCGATGGTGGTCGAACAGACCAGCCGCGGTGAACGCGCCTATGACATTTTCTCGCGCCTGCTGAAGGAACGCATCATCTTCGTCACCGGCCCGGTACATGACGGCATGGCCAGCCTGATCGTGGCACAGCTTCTGCATCTGGAGGCGGAAAACCCGTCCAAGGAAATCTCGATGTATATCAACAGCCCCGGCGGTGTCGTCACCTCTGGCCTGTCGATCTATGACACCATGCAATACATCAAGCCGAAAGTGTCCACGCTGGTTGTCGGGCAGGCAGCTTCGATGGGGTCACTGCTGCTGGCGGCGGGTGAAAAGGGCATGCGCTTTTCACTGCCCAATTCGCGCATCATGGTGCACCAGCCTTCGGGCGGGTTTCAGGGGCAGGCCACCGATATCTCGATCCACGCGCGCGAGATTCTGGAACTGAAAGAGCGGCTGAACAAGATCTATGTCAGGCATACCGGCCAGACCCTGAAAAAGGTCGAGGATGCGCTGGAACGCGACAATTTCATGACCGCAGAGATGGCAAAGGACTGGGGGTTGATCGACGATATCGTCACCTCCAGGGCTGAAACGGCCGATACATAGGGGCGAATATGGGCTGATGGGGCGTTTTGACACAGGATAGACAGATTTTGCATTGTCCCTGCCCGCGCTCTGACCTACCCTACAGGACCAAGAAGGCGGGCGATCAGACGATCTCAACCGCCCACCCACCAGACAGACACCTATCGCAGCGAAGACCGCAGAGGTAAATGATGGCAACATCGGACAAAGACAGCAAGAACACGCTTTACTGTTCCTTCTGTGGCAAAAGCCAGCATGAGGTTCGCAAGCTGATCGCCGGGCCAACCGTGTTCATCTGTGATGAATGCGTCGAATTGTGCATGGATATCATCCGCGAGGAAACCAAATCCGGCGGGCTGAAAACCACCGATGGCGTGCCCACCCCGCGCGAGATCTGCGATGTGCTTGACGACTATGTCATCGGTCAGGAACAGGCCAAGCGGGTGCTGTCGGTTGCGGTGCACAACCATTACAAGCGGCTGAACTATTCCGGCAAATCCGGCGATGTGGAGCTGTCGAAATCCAATATCCTGCTGATCGGCCCCACCGGCTGCGGCAAGACGCTGCTGGCGCAGACCCTGGCGCGCATTCTTGACGTGCCCTTCACAATGGCTGATGCCACCACCCTGACCGAAGCCGGCTATGTCGGCGAGGATGTGGAAAACATCATCCTCAAGCTCTTGCAGGCCAGCGAATACAATGTCGAACGCGCCCAGCGCGGCATCGTCTATATTGACGAGGTCGACAAGATCACACGCAAATCCGACAACCCCTCGATCACGCGCGATGTCTCGGGCGAAGGGGTGCAGCAGGCACTGTTGAAGCTGATGGAAGGCACCGTGGCCTCGGTGCCGCCGCAAGGCGGGCGCAAGCATCCGCAGCAGGAATTCCTGCAGGTCGACACCACCAATATCCTGTTCATCTGCGGCGGCGCCTTTGCGGGCCTTGACCGGATCATCGCGCAGCGCGGCAAAGGCTCGGCCATCGGCTTTGGCGCCGATGTCAAGGATGACAGCGCCCGCGGCATTGGCGAAACGCTGCAATCGCTGGAACCCGAAGACCTGCTGAAATTCGGCCTGATCCCGGAATTCGTGGGCCGCCTGCCCGTTGTGGCCACGCTGACCGATCTGGATGAGGAGGCGTTGATCACCATCCTGACCCAGCCCAAGAATGCGCTGGTCAAGCAGTATCAGAAGCTGTTCGACATTGAAGGCGCGGCGCTAAGCTTCACAGATGAGGCGCTGCGCGCCATTTCCAAGCGCGCCATTGCGCGCAAGACCGGCGCGCGCGGGCTGCGTTCGATCATGGAAGATATTTTGCTGGATACCATGTTCGACCTGCCGGGGCTGGAAAATGTCGATGAGGTGGTGGTCAATGAAGAGGCTGTCACTTCAGACGCGAAGCCGCTGATCATCTATGGCGACAGCAAGAAGGGGGCCGCCAGCGCCGGGTGACGCCCGGCCTTGCGCGTATCGCATTCAGTCGCATCATGCGCGGCCCATGCGGTCCTGTTGTTGCCGCCGGTCTTGTTGCCGCCAGTCGGAACGCGCGACACCGCAGACCAGAACCGGACGGTACATCTTTCTGGCATATCGGGCCTGTTGCGGCAGCGTCGTACCATTGTGACCGGGTAGTGCGCGCATCTTCGCGGGGGGCGCAGGGAATACACGCGCGGCGCGCCCGGTTTCGCGCCATGCTCAGCGCACGATCAGTTCGGCATGCAGCGCCCCGGCCGCGTGAATACTGCTGAGCAATTCGATCAGATCACGCGGGCCGACGCCCAGCGCGGTCAACCCTTCGACAATTTCTGACAGGCTGGTGCCGCCGCGCAATTCGGCAAGTGCGACCTGGTCGCGATCTTCGATCGCAACGGCGGTGCGTGGCACGACGACGGTTTCCCCCTCGCCAAAGGGGTTTGGCTGCACCACCAGCGGGGTCTCCTCGACACGCAAGCTCAGCCCCCCTTGCGCCACGGCCACATCGCTGATGCGGACATCGGCACCGATGACCACCGTTCCCGAACGCTGATCCAGCACCACCCTGGCGCGTGATTGCGGCGCCACGGTCAGATTCTCGATCCGGCTGAGCAGATGTGCGGTCGACCCGCCGCCCGCACGCGCGACATCCAGCTCGACCGTGCCCGCATCCAGCATTGTCGCAATGCCGCGCCCAAGCTGGGCGTTGATCACACGCTCGATGCTCGCGGCGGTCGAAAAATCGGGTTGTCGCAAGGCCAGCCGGACCGAGCGCAACGACGACAGCACGAAATCCACCTCACGTTCCACCCGCGCGCCCAGCGGCACTGTGCCAGAAGTCGGCACGCCGCGCACTTCTTCTGCCGCCTGCCCCCGGATACTGACACCGCCTGACACAATGCTGCCCTGCGCCACGGCATAGATTTGCCCATCGGCGCCATTCAGCGGCGTCATGACCAGCGTGCCGCCATGCAGGCTGGACGCATCCCCGATCGCAGAGACCGAGACATCGATGCGCGCACCCGCCCGCGCGAAAGGCGGCAGCGTCGCCGTGGCAATCACCGCGGCGACATTGCGGGGGCGGAACTGCTCGCCCGTGACATTGACACCCAGGCGTTCCAGCAGCGTGGCCATGATCTCTTCGGTGAAGGGCGAATTGCGCACCCCGTCCCCGGTGCCGTTCAGCCCGACAACCAGACCATACCCCACCAGCTCATTTCCGCGCACGCCGTCGAATTCGACCAGATCCTTCAGCCGTACCTGCGCCGAGGCAGGCAGGGACCAGACCGCCAGCAGCACGGCAATCATGCCCGCAATGACACTGCGCCACACCATCACAGATACTCGCTCAACGACAGGCGCGACAGCCGCGCCGTGACCAGATATATCTGTTCCAGCCTGGCGATACCGGCCTGAAGCTCGGACGCTGTCTTGAAGGGGTCGACGCCGCGAAGCTCTGACAAGGCGATATCCGTGGCGGATTTCGCCGCCGCCAGCCTTGCAGTTGCCGTATCAAGCTGCGCCTGCCGCATCCCGATCAGAGTTTGCACCTGCCCGATCCCGGCATGTGTCTGCGTCAGTTGCTGCCCGGTCTGCGCAAGGAGTTCACGCTGCTGCGCGGGCTCACCCGCAAGTACACCCCGCCTGATCAGCGCGGCACCGGCCAGATTTGCCAGAAGATCGCGGAACGCCCCATGCTGCGCGGTCAGGTCAAGGCGCAGGCCCGCCCCCTCGCCCAGCGGCACTGCCGCCGCAGCGGCAGGACCACCCTGATAGCCCGCGTCATCAAACCCGCCGCCCGGCGCAAACCAGTCCGACACCACTTGCATGACGCTGTCGCGGTCTGCACCGGGCGGGATTTGTGCAACCAACGCATCCAGCAGCGTATCGGCCTCTACCAGCGCGGGCGCATCATGGGCGCTTCCGGCAAAGATGCTGCGCCCCGCGACCGCGCTGTTCAGTATTGCAACGACGTCGCGCAACGCGTCCTCGCTGCGCGCGGCAGCACCGGAGAGCGCGCTGTCGGCGCGCAGGAATTCGGGCTGGCCAAGCTCTTCCATGCGCGGTTCGATTGTTGCGATGATTGCGGCAAGCGCGCGTTCCTGCCCGTCAAGCACCGAGCCTACCATAGCGGCATTTGCCATCAGCGCATCATGGCTGGCGCGCGCGCGTTCCAGCCCCGAAATCAGCGCAATCTCGGCACCGCTGCGGCCCTTGCTGCTGGCCGCGCGCCCCGTGGCCAGTTCCTGCTGAAGTACTGCAATCTCCTGTCGGGCGCGAACAGACTGGCGCTGGATTTGCGCGGTTCGTGCCATGTCGCCAAGCGCAAGGGGTTTCATGGCTAGATCTCCATCAATTGGCGCAGCATGGCATCAACCGTCGCCATCACGCGGGCATTCGCGGCATAGGCTTTTTCAAGGGTCATCAGGTGCTGCAATTCGCTGTCAGTATCGACGCCACCGGCCTTGATCGCCTGATCAAGCGCGGCATGGCGTGCGGCGGCATGGGCAAGGTCGTCTTCCGAGGCTGTCACACGGGTCCAGACCCCGGCCATTAATGTCGCGGCATGGCCATGCACCGACGCGGCTGCCCCCGCAGATGTCAGCGGCGAAGGTGTGGTCGTATCAAGCGCATCAGCCAGTCGTGCAAGTTGCGCATTGTCACCCGCTGGTCCGGGAAACGCGGCGTGAAGCCCGTCGCGCAACCGTGCCAGACTGTCGGGCTGATCGGGGCTGACCAGCGGGTTGAGCGCCAACCTGCCCGCCGCCCCCGGTGCGCCGGGGGCGGCATGTGATCCGTGGTTTTCGACAAACAGCCCCATTTCCCCCGCAGGCAGGGTGGGGTCGGCATCTGGCTGGGCAAAGCGCGCGACAAGATCATTGGCGAAACCGTCAAGCTGATCCTGCAAGCGCGGTGCCGCGATATCGCGCAGATGCAGCGCCGCCCCCAGCCGACCGCTGGCCAGAAGCACATGATCCGCCCCAAGCGCCCGACCATCGACCTCGATCCGGCCCAGGCTGCCAGCCTCGACCCGTTCCTCGGCCGAGGGCTGCGGGGTGCGGGTAAAGTCGATGCGCGCGGGCTGCCGGTCCAGCAAGACAGTGCCATCGGCGCCCAGCAACATGACCCGGCCATCGCGGCGCGCGACCTCTTTCAGCGGCAGGATCGCGGCGGCCTGATCGATAAGAAGCTGACGCTGATCCAGCAGGGTATTGGTGTCGCGGCCCGCAAGAGTGTGGCGCTGGATATCGTCGTTAAGCCGGGCAATCTGCGCAAGAGAGCGGTTGAGGCTGTCCACATCCTCGGCAATCGCGGCATCCGCGTGATCGCGGGCTTGCTGCAACGCGCTATCGATCCCGGTAATGCCGACAACCAGCCCATCGGCAGCATACGCGACCTGCTGCAGGGATGCCACCGAATCAGGCGTCGTGACTGCCAGCGACAAGGCGCTTTCAAGCTGGCTGACGCGCGCATCAAGCGACCCGGCCTCGCCCGGTTCGCCCAACCGGGCAACAAGGCTGTTCCAGAAACCGGCCAGCTTTGTCTGGCTTTCCTGGCGCGCGCGGCTGTCGCGAAATTCGGCCTGAAGTGCGGGGTCGGCATGGCGCGACACCCCCATCAGCGCAACCCCCTGTCCGGCCCCGCCCAGCACCTGAGAGGCTTGCGACACGCTGCGCACGCCATAGCCCGGCGTCTGACTGTTGGCGATATTGTCGGCCACGACCTGCGCCGCGCGCGAGGTCAGATGCAACCCGCTGCGCGCGGCGTGCAGGGCTGTGCTCAGCGACATCCGGGCTTACCCGCCTTGATCATGTCTTCGCCCCCTGGTCAGCGCTTGATATTGGTGGTTTCCTGAAACATTTCATCCACGGTCTGGATGACCTTGGCGTTGGAAGAATAGGCGCGCTGGGTCTGGATCAGCGCGGTCAGTTCGGCGGCCACATCGGTCGCGGATTCCTGCAACGCAAAGCTGACCACTTCGCCCACCGGGCCGCTGCCGGCATCCCACAAAAAGAACGGGCCACTATCCCTTGACACCTGAAACGCCTGATTGTTGAGCGCGGTCAAGCCATTGGGGTTGGGCACATCGACCACCGGAATTCGATAAAGCGTGCGCCGAAAACCCTGATCATAGACCGCATCAAGATTGCCTGCGGCATCGACCGACAGGCCGACAAGGTTGCCAGAGGCAAAACCGTTCTGTTCGACCCCGACGGGAGAGAAGCTTTGTCCGCGCTGGATCAGCCCTTCATTCACGCCGGGGCGTCCAACAAAGAAGCTGATCTGCTGGCCGCCAACTTCAATGGCGAAACTGCCGCTATCGGGGTCATAGGCGGTGCCTTCGGCACCTATTTGCGTGATCGATTCCACAGTGCCGCCCGCCCCGATCGTGGCGTCGAACTGCACAGCATAGCTGCCCAATGCTGCCCCGGTGTCGGAGTCGGTGATCGCCAGCGTCCAGCTGTTGCTTGGCCCGGCAGGGTCAATCTGGGGGGTGAATTCCAATTCCAGCTTTCCGCCAATGCCAAGCGCATTGAAGTAGTCAAGCGTCATCAGCCGCGCCTCGCCGGAGGCATCGGGCAAGGTCGCCGAGGCAGGCAGATTGACGCCCAGCGTCACCTCGGTCGTGGGCGAGGAAAGCTGCTGGTTCACCTCTATCCTGACCGGGCGCAGCCCCGAGGCATTGTCGCGCGGATAGCTTGGCATGGTGCCATCAGGATTGACCGGCCAGCCCAGCAGCGCATTGCCAGAAGGATCGCGCAAAATGCCACTATCGTCCTGACGAAACGACCCGGTGGCTGCCAGCAGCAGCGGCGAGGTGCCATCGGTCAGACGCGCGCCCAGTTCCGTGGTCACCGGAAAGAAGCCCCGCCCCGACAGCGCCAGATCCGTCGAATGCTGCGTTCCGATCAACGCGCCGCCCTGATCTACCTGGCGGTAGGTCGAACTTCGCACCCCGCCAGCAGAGTATGCACCCTGCCCGGTGATACCTGACCCGACCACCATAGAATGAAACGCGGTCTCTGACCGCCGGTAGCCATGCGTGGCGGAGTTCGCGATATTGTCAGAGATTGTTCCGAGGCGCGCGGAATTGGCCCGCAACCCCGAAACACCGGCGTTCATCGACGACGAGATGCTCATATCCACTCCATCAATCAAGTGAGTCTCGGGCTTATTGTCGTGCCGGTGTGTTAATATCTGCCTAAGCCCTCGGACCGCAGCCAACCGCTGCGCAGAAGAACAAGTTCGACCCGGTTGTTGCGCGGCTCCATCGGGTTGGCGGTTACGGCGAGGCTGCGATCGGCATGGCCGGTGACGCGCCAGATGCGCGACTCGGAAAAGCCTGCATCGGTCAGCAACCCCTTGACTGCCTGAGCACGGCTCATGGTCAGCGTCCAGACGGGATTGGTTTGCACCACTGCAGGGAATGCAGCCGAATGCGCGACAATCGCCGCCGGGTTGGCCACGCTGCGAAACACATCGACAATCAGTTCGATCAGCATCAGCAATATCGGGTTCGGCTCATCCGTGCGGGGCTGGAACAGCGGTGCATCCGGCAGGTCGAAGATTTCCACGACAAGCCCCTGATCCGTCAGCCGGATCTGGACATGCTGCAACACCTGCTCGTAGATCGGGCTGTGGCCGGACATCTGCTGCAACCGTTCGGCCAGTTCAGCAAGCATTGCCTGATCGTTGTCATGACGGTCCCGCGTTGCAATGGTGTCGGCAATAGAGTCAACCGGTGACAGCGCCTCGCCGCCCAGCAACCCGTCTCCGCCCGATGACTTGCTGCGCACGCTATGGGTGGGGGAAAAATAATCCGCGATCCCCTTGCGCCGCTCATCATCCACCGACCCCAACAGCCAGAGCATCAGGAAGAACGCCATCATCGCTGTGACGAAATCAGCGTAAGCAACCTTCCACGCCCCGCCATGATGGCCATCACCACCACTGACCTTCTTGCGCCGGATGATCACCGGTCTGGCATTGTCATTGCGCGGCATCACGCACACCCCATCCTGCACCCGCAACCAAGCTTACACGCAGTGTTTGAACAGAAGCTTAAGCCCGCCCGCCCCCTGCGCCCCATGTTCACGAATGCGCCATAGCGCCGCAGATAAGCAGCCTTCGGGGCAGCCATGCCATGCGGGCGGGCTTTCATTTTGCCTGCATTTCGCTATTATGGTGGAAAAAAGGCGAGGCAGTACAAATGAGCAAAGTTCTGAAGCTGGCCATCGTGGCCGTGCTTGTGTCGGCCTGTGGGTTTGGCGGGCAACGTTTTTCCGCACCGCGCAATCTGGACAATGCCTGTCTGCTTGCCAGTGAGCGGCCGCAGTATTTCGCAGCGATGCGCGCGACCGAACGGCGCTGGGGCACCCCCGTGCCTGTGCAGATGGCAATCATCCATGCCGAAAGCCGGTTCGTTGGCGATGCGCGCACGCCCGTGCGCTACACGCTGGGGGTGATCCCGATGGGGCGGCAATCCTCGGCGCTGGGCTATTCGCAGGCGCTGGACGGCACATGGGACGAATATGTCCGCGAAGCCGGCAGCCGCAGATCATCGCGCACCAATATCCATGACGCGACCGATTTCATCGGCTGGTATACCAACAAGACGCGCGAGCGTAACGGCGTGCCGCTGAATGATGCGCGCAACCAGTATCTGGCCTATCATGACGGGCATGCAGGCTTCGCGCGCGGTTCCTACAACGCCAAGCCGTGGTTGTTGCAGGTGGCCGACCGCGTCGCCAGCCGTGCGCAGATGTATGACGAGCAGCTGCGCGCCTGCCGTCGGCGCTGAAGGCCGCAGGTCGCGCTCTGGAAAAGTGCGCAACCGCGCGGGCGGGCATGCGCGCAACCCCGCAATGCCCGGTTGAGCGGCAAAGCCCCATATGGCAAAATCCGGCAATCATGGCTCTGCCATGACGGCTTTGCCATTCGCGCCGATCAGCAGCCCTTGCGCCTGAGCGTTGCCAATGCAACATATTGCACATGTGAATAACGGAGGATGCGATGCTCGACAAACGTCACTTCTACATCAACGGGGCATGGGTTGACCCGATCGCGGGCCGGGACATGGAGGTCATAGACCCCTCGACCGAAGACGCCTGCGCCGTGATCTCGCTTGGCGGGCAGGCTGATACCGATGCCGCAGTCGCTGCGGCAAAATCCGCGCTGCCCGCCTGGATGCATTCCGACCCGGCCGAGCGTCTGGCCGCGGTGCAGCGCATCTATGACATCTACAAGCGCCGTGCGCCCGAAATGGCGCAGGCCATCAGCCTGGAAATGGGTGCACCGATCGATCTGGCCAGTTCGTCGCAGGTGGGCGCGGGGCTGGGCCATATCAAGAATTTCATCCGCGCCTTCGACCAGATCCGCTTTGTCGAGTCCTTGGGCGATCATGCCCCCGATGACCGCATCATCCGCGAGGCCGTGGGCGTCTGCGCGCTGATCACGCCCTGGAACTGGCCCATGAATCAGGTCACGCTGAAGGTGATCCCCGCGCTGCTGGCGGGCTGCACCATGATCCTGAAACCCTCTGAAATCGCGCCGCTTTCCTCGATCCTGTGGAGCGAAATCCTTGACGAGGCAGAACTGCCCAAAGGCGTCTATAACATGGTCAATGGCGATGGTCCGGGCGTGGGCACGCAGCTATCGTGCCACAAGGATGTGGAAATGGTCAGCTTCACCGGCTCCACCCGCGCCGGAATCGCGATTTCGAAAAACGCCGCCGATACGCTAAAGCGCGTGCATCTGGAACTGGGCGGCAAGGGGGCCAATCTGATCTTCGCCGATGCCGATGAAAAGGCAGTCAAGCGCGGGGTGATTCATTGCTTCAACAATACCGGGCAGTCGTGCAATGCGCCCACGCGGATGCTGGTGCAGCGCGAGCTCTATGACAGTGCGATTGAGACCGCCCGCGAAGTGGCCGAAAAGACCGCCGTGGGTCCGGCCTCCGAACCGGGGCGCCATATCGGCCCGGTGGTCAGCCAGGCGCAATTCGACAAGATCCAGGATCTGATCCAGGCAGGCATCAGCGAGGGCGCGCGGCTGGTCGCGGGCGGGCTGGGGCGCCCCGAGGGGATGAATCGCGGCTATTTCGTGCGCCCCACCGTCTTTGCCGATGTCAGCAATGACATGACCATCGCACGCGAGGAAATCTTCGGGCCGGTGCTGTCGATCCTGCCCTTCGACAGCGAAGACGACGCTGTGCGCATCGCCAATGACACGGTCTACGGGCTGACCAATTATGTCCAGTCACAGGATGGCGCGCGCCGCAACCGCATGGCGCGGCTCCTGCGCGCGGGCATGATCGAGATGAACGGTCAGTCGCGAGGTGCAGGCTCGCCCTTTGGCGGCATGAAGCAATCCGGCAATGGCCGCGAGGGCGGCGTCTGGGGGATAGAGGATTTCCTGGAAATCAAATCCGTCTCGGGCTGGGACAGCACCGCCGGGTAATGCCCCGCCCCTGCTCGGACCGGGCAGGGGCGCGGGGGGGGGGGGGGGGGGGGGGCCGCCCCCCCCGCGCCCGCGGGGGGGGGGGGGGGGGGGGGGGGGGGGGGGGGGGGGGGGGGGCAGGCCGGGTAACAGCGTTACCCGGCCTGCCCCCACACTCCTTTGCCTAAGGGAAAGCATCAGCTTTCCAGCCCGGCCCAATGCGGCGGGTGCGGGTCTTGCAGGCGGTGATTGATGGCCGCCAGATCAAGCGCTGCATACGCTGCGTCGGGGTCGAACCGATCATAGCCGAACAGCTCGAAATCCCAGCGATACAGCTCCTGCATCAGATGCAGGCTCAAATCATCGAAATATGCGGCAAGCGGCAGAACAGGGCGCGCGCCTTGATTGAAGCGCGGCAGCGATGCTGGGCGACGATCCGCAGGGATGGTGGCCAGAACCGGGGCCAGCGTATCGGGCATCTCCTCGACCCGCATCAGATGCGTGAACGCCACCCCGTTCAGCGTCACGCTGCGCAGATGCTGGGCTTGCGGCGTCCAGTGCCGGTCCTGCCAGAATGCAGGCCCATGCAGATGCACATCACGCACGAACAGCAAAAACCGCCGGAAGGCGCGAACCGGATCAGCCCCGTCAGACAGATCCACCCCGTACCGCTCCCACAGCATCTGGCGCAATGTCCCGCGATAGGGCAGCCCGTCGCGTTGCCGCGTGCAGATCTTGTCGTGAAAGGCCGAGACAATGCGCGCAAACGGGTTACGCAGGGCCGAAAACACCACCGCCTGCCCCTGTTGCGCGGGCTGCATCAGTTCCGGCGCGAACGGCCATTTCACCACACCCTCGCGCGCATCATGGATGTCACCGTCATGATACACGCCATGATCGGCATGATAGACAAGCTGCGCCAGCGCCGAACAGGCGGCCTTGGGCATTTCGCGATAGACCAGCCTGCCGCCCAGCCCCAGCCAGCAGCCCTGATACTGCCCCGGCACAAGCGCCATTCCGCTTGGATACTGCTTCATGGGCCTTGCGTGCTCCTTTGTTTTCGGGGTGACCTTGGCGGTCACTTTGCGCTAGCCTGCGCTGCAACACGACCCTGCCACGAGGATACGATGCCTTACAGTTACGACGACCAGAACATCTTTGCCAAGATCCTGCGCAATGAGATCCCCTGCAACAAGGTTCTGGAAACAGAACATACGCTGGCGTTCGCCGATATCGCCCCCAAGGCGCCGCATCATGTGCTGGTGATCCCCAAGGGTGCCTATGTCAATCACGACCATTTTGCGAGCCAGGCGTCAGATGCCGAGATCGCCGATTTCACCCGCAGCATTGGCAGGATCTGCGCACAGCTTGGCGTCAACCCCGGCGAAGGCGGCAATGGCTACCGGCTGATCGCCAATGCCGGCAATGACGGCGTGCAGGAAGTGCCGCATTTCCACATGCATATTCTGGCCGGGCGCAATATCGGCCCGATGGTACTGATGCGCGACTGACAATCGGCCTTGACGGCACGGGCCATAGCCCGTAATCGCTAGCCCCAGAGGCGAGTTGGCGGAGTGGTTACGCAGCGGATTGCAAATCCGTGTACACCGGTTCGATTCCGGTACTCGCCTCCAACAGGCCACCTGCCCGCCCCTTCTTTGCGCATCCGCATCCTTGTCACGCCATGCGTGGCCAGGGGTATTCTGGCACAACCGGCATCAGACGTCGTCGGCGGCGTTGCGGGTCAGATATCCAGCGTGTGCTCGCGTTCCCAGCGGCTGAAATGCGACACGAAGGAATTCCATTCGTCGCGCTTCAGCTTCAGGAAGGCATTCGAGAATTCGGGCCCCATCATCGCAACCAGTTCGGTGTCAGCTTCATAGGCGCGCAGCGCATCCAGCAGGTTCAGCGGCAGCTTGGGGGCGTCTTCAACCTTGTGGCCTTCAGCATACATGTCGATATCCCAGCGTTTGCCGGGATCGGCCTTGGAATGGATCCCGCTCAGGCCCGCAGCGATGACAACCGCCTGCAGCAGATAGGGGTTGGCCGCGCCGTCAGGCAGGCGCAATTCAAACCGCCCCGGCCCCGGCACGCGCACCATATGGGTGCGGTTATTTCCGGTCCATGTCACCGAATTGGGCGCCCATGTCGCCCCCGACATGGTGCGCGGGGCGTTGATGCGCTTGTAGCTGTTCACGGTCGGGTTGGTGATCGCAGCCAGCGCGCTGGCATGCTTCATGATCCCGCCCAGAAAATACGCACCCTGTTGCGACAGGCCCAGCTCGCCGGTCGGGCCAGTGCCGTTATCGGTGGCAAAAGCATTCCTGCCTGTCCCGTCCCAGACCGAGATATGCACATGGCAGCCATTTCCGGTCAGCCCTTCGATCGGCTTGGGCATGAAGGTCGCGCGAAAGCCATGCGCCTCGGCCACGGATTTGACCATGAATTTGAAGAAGCTGTGGCGGTCGGCTGTGACCAGCGCATCGGCATATTCCCAGTTCATCTCAAACTGGCCATTGGCGTCTTCATGATCGTTCTGATACGGCCCCCAGCCCAGATCGAGCATATAGTCGCAGATCTCGCGCACCACATCATAGCGGCGCATGATCGCCTGCTGGTCATAGCAGGGCTTGGCGGCGGTATCCATCGGGTCCGAAATCTTCTTGCCATCCGGCGTCAGCAGAAAGAACTCTGCCTCGATCCCGGTCTTGACACGCAGACCTTCCCTGGCGGCTTCTGCAATCTGGCGGCGCAGCACATTGCGCGGGGCTTGGGCGACATCTTCGCCTTCCATCACGCAATCTGCCGCGACCCAGGCAACTTCGGGTTTCCACGGGATCTGGATCACCGAGGCCGGGTCGGGCACGGCCAGCATATCAGGATGCGCGGGCGTCAGATCCAGCCATGTGGCAAAGCCTGCGAAACCGGCCCCTTCCTGCTGCATGTCGGCAATGGCGGGCGCGGGCACCAGCTTCGCGCGCTGGCCGCCGAACAGATCGGTGAAGGAGATCATGAAATACTTGATGCCACGTTCGGCGGCGAATTGTGCAAGATCGAGTGTCATTGTCCTGTCCCTGTTGGTCGCGTGTCAGTCAGTGAAAACGCGGGCCAGTTGCCCTGACCCGCGTCTTGATATTTCAATAGCCGGTTCCGGGTTTGCCCGGATACCAGTCAGTGCCCGCCAGCGGCACCTGCGCCATTGCCGCAGCTTCCATCGTCACCGCGCACAGATCCTCTGGTTCCAGATTGTGCAGATGGTTGTGCCCGCAGGCGCGTGCGATGGTCTGGGCTTCCAGCGTCATAACCTTCAGATAGTTGCGCAGCCGCCGCCCGCCCTCTATCGGATCAAGCCGCGCCGAAAGGCTAGGATCTTGCGTGGTGATGCCTGCCGGATCCAGCCCTTCATGCCAGTCATCATAGGCACCCGTCGTGGTGCCCAGCTTCTGATACTCGGCTTCCCATTTGGGGTCATTGTCGCCCAGCGCGACCATTGCCGCCGTGCCGATGGATACCGCATCCGCCCCCAGCGCCAGCGCCTTGGCGACATCCGCACCGGTGCGGATACCGCCAGAGACGACAAGCTGCACCTCGCGGTGCATGCCCAGATCCTGCAGCGCGCGCACAGCCGGGCGGATACAGGCCAGCGTGGGCAGGCCGACATGCTCGATGAACACATCCTGCGTGGCGGCTGTGCCGCCCTGCATCCCGTCCAGCACCACCACATCCGCCCCGGCCTTCACGGCAAGCGCGGTGTCGTAATAGGGCCGCGTGCCACCGACCTTGACATAGATCGGCACCTGCCAGCCGGTGATCTCGCGCAGCTCCAGGATCTTGATTTCCAGATCATCCGGCCCGGTCCAGTCGGGGTGGCGGCAGGCCGAACGCTGGTCGATGCCCTTGGGCAGGGTGCGCATCTCTGCCACGCGGTCGGAAATCTTCTTACCCAGAAGCATGCCGCCACCGCCGGGCTTCGCGCCTTGGCCGACCACAACCTCGATCGCATCGGCACGGCGCAGATCATCGGGGTTCATGCCATAGCGCGAGGGCAGATACTGATAGACCAGCTTGGTGGAATGACCGCGCTCTTCCGGCGTCATTCCGCCATCGCCGGTGGTGGTAGAGGTGCCTGCCGCCGAGGCACCACGCCCCAGCGCTTCCTTGGCCTCTGCCGACAGCGCGCCAAAACTCATCCCCGCAATGGTGATGGGAATGTCCAGTTCAATGGGTTTCCTGGCAAAGCGCGTGCCCAGCGTGACGCGGGTGTCGCATTTCTCGCGGTAGCCTTCCAGCGGGTAGCGGCTGATCGAAGCGCCCAGAAACAGCAGATCATCGAAATGCGGAACACGCCTTTTCGCGCCGCCGCCGCGAATATCATAGATGCCGGTTGCCGCCGCGCGCCGGATCTCGGCATTGATCGGGTTGGAAAAGGTGGCCGATTGCAGCGGCGCTGTCTGCGGGATGCGTTTGTCCTGACTGTTCATCACTCTGCCCCCTCAATATGCCGCAGCATTGTCGATATCGAAATTATAGAGCTTGCGCGCCGATCCGTAGCGGCGAAACTCTTCGGGCTGTGCATCAACCCCCGCGCGTGCCAGAAGATCGCGCAGAATTTCCAGATGTTCGGGGCGCATTTCCTTCTCAACGCAATCCGCGCCAAGGCTTTTGACCGTCCCGCGCACGAAAATCCGCGCCTCATACAGCGAATCGCCCAGCGCATCGCCCGCGTCACCGCAGACGACCAGATTGCCCGCCTGCCCCATGAAAGCCGACATATGCCCGATATTGCCCTGCACCACGATATCGATGCCCTTCATTGATATCCCGCAGCGCGAGGCGGCATTGCCCCTGATCACCAGCAAGCCCCCATGCCCGGTGGCCCCGGCATACTGGCTGGCATCGCCATCGATGATGACGGTGCCCGACATCATGTTTTCAGCCACGCCCGGCCCGGCAGAGCCGGTGACATGGACTTGGGCCTGCTTGTTCATGCCCGCGCAGTAATAGCCGGTCGAGCCGCGCACCGTCACCTCGATCGGTGCGTCCAGCCCCACGGCAATGGCATGCGCGCCGCGCGGGTTCAGGACTTCCCATTCCGTGGCGTTGGTCTGGTTCTTCTGCGCCTGAAGCGTGGCGTTCAGATCGCGCAGGGACTGGGTGGCAAGGTCGATGCTTTGCATGATCAGTGGCTCCAGAAATAGACAGTGGCGGGTTCGGGTTCCCAGATGCGCGCAGTCTCGATCCCCGGCAGATTGACCAGCGCGCGATATTCCGACCCGAAAGCCACATATTGATCGGTTTCGGCCATCACGGCGGGTTTGCAGGCAATCGGGTCGCGCACCACGCCGAAGCCGTCCCTGGTGCCGACAACGAAAGTGAAGAACCCGTCGAGATCGTCCAGCGCGCCTTCCAGCGCCTCGCCCAGGCTGGCGCCGTTCTGCATCTTCCAGGTCAGATAGGCGGCACCGACTTCGGTGTCGTTCATGCTGTCGATGCGGATACCTTCGCGTTTCAGTCTGCGCCGCCAGTTATTGTGGTTCGACAACGACCCGTTATGTACAAGGCACTGATCCGACCCGGTCGAGAAGGGATGCGCGCCTTGCGTCGTCACCGCCGATTCGGTTGCCATACGGGTGTGGCCAATGCCATGCGTGCCGCGCATCTGCGCCAGTTCGAAGCGCTGCGCCACATCCTTGGGCAGCCCCACCTCCTTGTAGATCTCAATGGCTTCGCCATCGCTCATCACGCGCAATCGGGGGCGCAACTCGGCAAGCGCCGCGCGCGCAGCCTCGACATTGCCCAGCGGCAACGTCAGCACGGCATGACTGCTTTTTCGGCGCAGACTGACCGCAACGCCCAGCGCCTGCGACAGATCATCGGCAAGGGCAGGAAAATCCGCATCTGCCTGATCCGACTGCACGGTCAGCTTGGCCATGCCGGGGGTCGTATCGCCATAGATCGCGATCCCGGCACTGTCCGGCCCGCGATCGGTCATGGTGACAAGCATTTCGGACAGCAAGGCACCCAATCTTGGTTCCAGGGATTTGTCTTTCAGAAACAATCCGACGATTCCGCACATGCGGCAGGCTCCTTTTCAGGGATGTTGGGGAAACGCTAGCAGCGCGCCTGACCCAATTCAACCCTTATGAAACATATTTTCCTTTCATTCCCAAATGCTGCATAAAAAACGGGCAGACTGCCCCTGCCTGACCCCTGCCGGAAGTTTCCTTGCAGTCAAATTATTTTCTTTTGGCTTGCTTTCCGCTGCAGCTTTTGCCCTGATCAACCGATGACAAGCGCGCAAGAGAATGGCAGCCCGCACTTCCTTTCCCCGGTCGCGGGGCAAGGCGGGTCCGCTTTGCAATGCACCGCAAACAGGTCAGCCGTTCTGCGGATAGGCAATGATCGACAGATAGCGCGCAGGAAGTTTTTCCAACCCTTCCGGCCCGTGCGGGGCGTCGGCGTCGAAAAACAGCGTATCGCCGGGGCGCAGATGATAAAGTTGGTCGCTATGACGATACAGCAGTTCGCCTTCCAGCATGTAGATGGTTTCGATCCCGCCATGCTGGAAGGTCGGGAAGATATCGGATTCGGTGCTCAAGGTAATCAGGTAAGGCTCTACCATGACGCCGCTGGCATTGGCCCCGATATGGCCCAGCAGATTGTATTGATGCCCCGCCCGCGTGCCCGCGCGCTCTATCTCGACCCCTTCACCGGCGCGGGTATGCACGGCTTCGCGATGTTCCTCGAATCGGCGGAAGAAGGCGGTCAGCGGCACGCTCAGCGCATGGGCCAGCGCCTGAAGCGTGGTCAACGAAGGCGAGGTGTTGCCATTCTCTATCTTCGACAGCATCCCGATGGACAGGCCGGTCAGATTTGCCAACTCGGCCACGGTAATGCCCTTTTGCCGACGAAAAGCGCGGACCTCGCGCCCGATGGCGACTTCCAGAACCTTCTCGCGCTCTTCGCGCAATCGATGCGGGTCCTGGCTGAGCCGCACCTTGCGTTCGGCGGCCTCGCTGGGGGTGAGGGTCCGGGGCATGATCACTCCAAGAAAAACGCGCGGCAAGGAAAGGCAGGGGCAGAATGTTTCCTGACAGTATAAAGCGCAACACCGGGAATGAAAGTATCCATCTGGGTTTCCTGATCTTTCCGGGGTTTCCGATGGCCTGCCTGACGTCGCTGATCGAACCCCTGCGCGCGGCCAATGAAATCGCGCAGATCCCCGCTTTTCGCTGGAGCCTGATTTCCGAAACCGGTCAGCCGGTCGATAGCAGCGCGCTGGTTCGGTTTCACCCCGCAACCGATCTGGCATCTGTTCGCCAACTTGATTACCTGATCCTGCTTGGCTCGCCCGATGCACGCTTCGACACCCCGCGCAAAGGCAATGGCGTCCTGCGCATGCTGCAACGGCATGGCACTGTTCTGGGCGCGGTCAGCGGCGGGGTGTTTCCTCTGGCGCGGTCGGGCGTGATGGACGGACATGTCACATCGGTGCATTGGTGCTATTCCAGCGCCTTCGCCGACGAATTCCCCGACCATGCCACCACCGACGAGGTAATCATGGCTGATCGCTGCCGGATCACCGTGTCAGGCGCGACAGCGGCCTTTGATCTGGCGCTGATGCTGATCGAGCAGCGCCTTGGGCCAGAGGTGATGACCGAAACCGCCTGCTGGTTCCAGCACCCGCTGGTGCGCGGCGAGGGCGTGCGCCAGAAAATCCCCGCCCCGCGCCTGGCCGCAACGGCGGATATGCTGCCGCACAAGCTGGCAAAGGCGGTGCGGCTGATGTCGGAACACCTGCAAGAGCCGCTAAGCATTGCCGAGCTTTGCGACCAGATCGGCATTTCGCCGCGCCATCTGGAGCGCTTGTTCAAGAAGACCACAGGCTCCAGCCCGCTAAGCTATTACCGCAACATGCGCATGGCGGCGGCGCGGCAACTGGTGATGTATTCCAACCGCTCGATGCGCGAGATTGCCGAGGCTATCGGCTATGCCTCGGCCAGCCCGTTCCGCCAGCGCTATGGCGAACTCTATGGCATCGCACCGGAAGAGGACCGCGCGCGCATCAACACCTTCCGCCTGCGCGAAAACAGGCCGCTGCCCACGACCGAGCCTGCACTCAGAACACCGATTTCGCAGCCATGATCAGCGCCTGATGCAGGCTTTGCGCCGATGATCTGGGGCCATACAGGGTGGCATGCGCGCTGTCATGACCGATGACATGGCAACCGATATGCGCAACCACGCTGCGCCGCGCTGTGCCTGCCGCCATCGCGGCCAAATCCAGATTGCACAGCCGTTCCATCACGCGCGCAATCCCCTCGCCGGTCAGATCAAACCGTGCCCAGGCATCGCTCTGATCGGTCACGCTGGCACAATCGCCCAGACGCGCCTTGGCCCGTGCGGCCAGGTCTGAATGGCCGGCATAGGGGGCTTCCAGCATCCAGCTATGGGGGCCGATCCAGAAAGAATTGAGCGGCGTGCCACCGGTATAGCGCGCGATATCGGGCGCATCGGCCCCGATCAGGGCACCAAGCGCGGTCTTGCAGGCCGCTTCCTGCCCCAGCCTTGCGCTGACCGAGGCCAGCGCCCGATCGGGGGTCTCGGCGATGCGCAGCGGGCCGATATCATCACAATGCGGGGCGGGTGCCCCCAGCGGGGTCAGCGGGGCCAGATCATGCACGAAGACGCTCTCCTTGCGGGTCAATGAAATGGGGCGAGACGATCTCGACCTCGACATCCTCGCCCGTCAGCGGGCTGAGAGCACGCAGCTTGTGGCCCAGACGCTTCTGGCCATCCTTGACGAAGCCCAGCGCGATATAGGATTGCAGGCAGGGCGAATAACAAGCCGAACTCAGATAGCCCTGATCATTGGCCGCGACCATCTGCGCGCCGATTTCCAGCAGATGCGCGCCTGCCGGTATCCGCGATTGCGGGTTCAGTGGACGCAGGCCGACAAGGTGCGGCGCGTCGGGCATGTTCAACCCTTCGCGGCGCGACAGCACGGCACCGATGCTGTCCTTCCTGGTGCTGACCATACGACCCAGCCCCAGATTGAGCGCGGTGGTCTGGCCGTTCAACTCGCTGCCAGCAGCATGGCCCTTTTCGATGCGCATCACGCCCAGCGCTTCAGTGCCATAGGGGGTGATGTCAAACTCCGCGCCTTCGGCCATGATCCGGCGGATCAGCGCATCGCCATAACGCGCGGGCACCGCCAGCTCATAGGCCAGCTCGCCCGAGAAAGAGATACGAAACAGCCGCGCCGGGCAGCCCTTGCAGACCGTGATTTCGGCACAGGCCATGAAGGGGAAGGCGTCATTCGAAATATCGAATTCCGCATCGACGATCTTTTGCAGGAGCTTGCGCGAATTGGGACCAGCAATGGCATATTGCGCCCAGGCTTCGGTTGTCGAGATCAGTTGCACATCCATGTCCGGCCACAGGCATTGGCGGGCAAACTCCATGTGCCGATAGACCGGGACCGCGTTGGCGGTGGTGGTGGTGACGACGAAATGATCCTCTGCCAACCGCGCGGCGGTTCCGTCATCAAAGGCGATGCCGTCCTCGCGCAGCATCACCCCGTAGCGCACGCGCCCCACCGCCAGCTTGGCAAAGCCATTGCAATAGATGCGGTTCAGGAACGCGGCGCCATCGCGGCCCTGCACGTCGATCTTGCCCAACGTGGTGACATCGCACACCCCGACCGAACCGCGCGTGGCCAGAACCTCGCGATCGACGCTTTCGCGCCAATGGGTTTCGCCCGCGCGCGGGAAATACTGCGCGCGCAGCCATTGACCGACCTCGACAAACTCGGCGCCTTGTTCGACGGCCCAGTGATGGCTGGGTGTCAGGCGGGTGGGGCGAAATTCCCTGCCGGTGAACCGCCCTGCCAGCGTGCCCAGCGCCACCGGCGTATAGGGCGGGCGGAAGATGGTGGTGCCGGTCTGGGCGATGCTTTGGCCGGTCAGTTCGGCCATGACCGCCAGACCACCCATATTAGAGGTCTTGCCCTGATCCGTGGCCATGCCAAGCGTGGTGTAGCGCTTCAGATGCTCGACCGCGCGGAAGCCTTCCTGATGGGCCAGCTTCACATCCTTCACGGTCACATCATTCTGCAAATCCAGCCAGGCGCGCTTGTTGCCCGCAACATGCCAGAACGGGGTGATGCGGGTGGGGGTATCCTCTGCCCGTGGCAGATCAGGCGCAGTGCCGGTCATGCCCAGATCGGCCAGCGCCTGCATCGCCATCCCTGCCCCGCCCGCAAGCGCGGCATGGGTGCTGAACGCCCCTGTTGCGGCCCCTGCTACAGCCATGCCCGATGGCAGATCGGGGCCAGGGACAAAAGCGGCAATCGCATCATCCCAGAGCGGGCGCGCGCGCTGGTGGCAGGTCAGGGCAAGATTGGGGTTCCAGCCGCCCGAAACGCCCAGCGCGCCGACCTTGAGCTTGCGGGCCTGGCCATTGGCCAGCCGCACCGTGATCGCACGCAGCCCCAGCCGCCCGCTTGTATCGGTGACCTGCGCGCCTGCCAGAAGCTCGACGCCGGGGCAGTGCGGCGCATCCGCGCGCGTGTCGATCAGCGCGGCCAGCTTGACCCCGCGCGCGACCAGATCGGCCGCTGTGCGGTGCCCGTCATCATTATTGGTGAACACAGCGACACTCTCGGCCGGGGAAACCGCCCAGCGATTGGCATAGGCGCGCAGCGCGCCAGCACTCAGGATGCCGGGGCGGTCATTATTCGCAAAAGCAATCGGGCGTTCCAGCGCGCCCGCGCACAGGATCGCGCGTTTCGAATAGATCCGCCACAATATCTGGCGCGGCTTGCCCTCGGGCGGGGTGGGCAGGTGGTCGGCGACACGCTCTACCGCGCCATAAATGCCGTGATCAAACGCGCCAATGACGGTTGTGCGCGACATCAGGCGGATATTGGGCAGGCTGGCAAGTTCGGCCACCGCCTGCGCGGCCCAGTCGGCCCCGGCGATGTCGTCGATGCCGTAGCTTTCGGCATTGAGCCGCCCGCCCATGCGGAAATCCTCATCCGCCAGGATCACCCGCGCACCCGCGCGCGCGGCGGTCAGCGCCGCCATCAGCCCCGCCGGACCGGCCCCGATCACCAGAAGATCACAATGCAGAAAGCCCTTGTCATAAGCGTCGGGGTCCGGGGCAGTGGTGATTGCCCCCAGCCCTGCGGCGCGCCGGATCATCGGCTCATATAGCTTTTCCCAGAAGGCGGCGGGCCACATGAAGGTTTTGTAGTAAAACCCCGCCGTCAGGAAATTGGACAGCCGGTCATTGATCGCCAGCGCGTCGAATTTCAGCCCCGGCCAGGCGTTTTGCGAGCGCGCCTGAAGCCCATCGAACAGCTCTGCCACAGTGGCGCGGCTATTGGGTTCGCACCGCCCACCGCTGCGCAGCATGACCAGCGCATTGGGTTCTTCACTGCCCGCGCTCAGCACCCCGCGCGGGCGGTGATATTTGAACGACCGCCCCATCAACCGCACGCCATTGGCCATCAGCGCCGAGGCCAGCGTGTCGCCGGGATGGCCGCAATAGTCGCGCCCGTCAAACTGGAAACGCAGCGCCGTGCTGCGGTCGATCTGCCCGCCGGTTTTCAGCCTCATCTGCCCCGCCCCCTGCTGCGCGCGACATCGCGCGCCAGTTCGACCCCGACAATCTCATGCGTCAGGGTGTTGCGCGTGACCACCAGCCAGGACCGGTCGCCCTGTTCGTGAAACCAAAGTTCGCGATGCAGCCCGGCCGGGTTGTCGCGCAGATAGGCATAGTCGTGAAATGCCGCCTCGGCCCCGTCGCCTAGCCCCTCGGGGCGGTCGATCAGGCAGGCATCGCCCTTATAGGTGAATTCCTGCGCGTCACAGGGGCCAAGCAATGGATGGTCGATGATCATGGCTGCTCTCGCAAGCGTTGCGCCGGGTCGCGGCGGGGTGTCTGAGTATTTTTGGCAAGATGAAACATGAAAGGCTCAGTGCAGATTGGGCTGCGCGCCCATGCCCTTTTCGTCGATCATGAAGCCGCGCGCGAAGCGGTCAAGACGATAGGCGGTGGCGGTGGGATGCGGGCTGTCCGTGGCCAGAAGATGCGCGAAGCACATCCCCGCGGCGGGCGTGGCCTTGAACCCGCCATAGCACCAGCCACCATTGAAATAGAGCTGCTCGACCGGGGTGCGGTCGATGATCGGCGAGCCATCCATCGACATATCCATCACGCCCCCCCAGGCGCGCAGCAGTCGCACCCGGCCAAGACCGGGAAACAGCGCCATGCCGCCTTCTGCGACATCCTCGATCACCGGCAGATTGCCGCGCTGGGCGTAAGAGTTGTAGCCGTCGAGATCGCCGCCAAAGACCAGCCCGCCCTTGTCGGACTGGCTGCAATAGAAATGCCCCGCGCCAAAGGTGATGACACCGGGCAGCACCGGTTTCAGCCCCTCGCTGACAAAGGCTTGCAGGACATGGGATTCGATCGGCAGGCGCAGCCCCGCCTGCGCCATCACGCGGCTGGAACTGCCCGCCACCGCGACCCCCACCTTGCCCGCGCCGATATGGCCGCGCGCGGTCTCGACGCCCAGGCAGCGGCCGTTTTCGATGCGAAATCCCGTGACCTGACAATTCTGGATGATGTCCACCCCCAGCGCATCGGCTGCGCGCGCATAGCCCCAGGCGACCGCATCATGGCGCACGGTGCCGCCGCGGCGCTGCGCCAGCCCGCCCTTGATGGGAAAGCGGGCATTGTCGAAATCCACAAACGGGTATTCGCGGCGCAGCGCTGCAAGATCGAGCAGTTCCGCATCGGCGCCATGCAGGATCATGGCATTGCCGCGCCGGATATAGGCATCGCGCTGGGCATCAGAATGGAACAGGTTCACAATGCCGCGCTGGCTGACCATCGCGTTATAGTTCAGCTCCTGCTCCAGCCCTTCCCACAGCTTAAGCGAATATTCGTAAAACGGTTCATTCCCATCAAGCAGGTAGTTCGAGCGAATGATCGTGGTGTTGCGCCCGACATTGCCGCCGCCGATCCAGCCCTTTTCGATCACCGCGATGCGGTGCTGGCGAAACTCTCGCGCCAGATAATAGGCCGTAGCCAGCCCATGCCCGCCCCCGCCGACAATGACGATGTCATAGGCGGGCTGCGGGTCGGGGCTGCGCCAGAGCGGTCGCCAGCCCTTATGGCCGCTGAGTGCTTCCTTGAGAACGCGAAAACCCGAATAGCGCATGATCCATCCCCTGTGTCAGCGCCATGATAGCGGGCGCGCCGGGGCCATGCCTTGCTGGAAACTGACAGAGTTGTCGTCAAATCCGACTCATGCCTATATTGCAGTGCAGAATTGTCGTGGCGGGGCCGGTCGGGGCCACGTCGGGGCTGACGCAACAGAACAGCGAGGTATGTCATGCGGATCGATATCTTCAGCGCCAAGCCGCATGATCTGGTCTTCCTGAGCGATGCGGCCAGCGGAACCGATCTGTCGCTGCAATTTCACGAAGCGCGGCTGAATGCCGATACCGCGCGACTGGCCGAAGGGGCGCAGGCTGTCTGCGCCTTCGTCAATGATGATCTGGGGGCCGAGGTGGTCGGGGCGCTGTCGGCAATGGGGGTGCGGCTGATCGCGCTGCGTTCGGCCGGGTTCAACCATGTCGATCTGCGCGCAGCGCAGCAGGCCGGGATTACTGTTGCCCGCGTGCCCGCCTATTCGCCCCATGCCGTGGCAGAGCACACGCTTGCGCTGATCCTGACGCTGAACCGCAAGACCCACCGCGCCTTCAACCGCGTGCGCGAAGGGAATTTCGCGCTCGACGGGCTGATGGGCTTCGACATCAATGGCAAGGTGGCGGGGATCGTCGGCACCGGGCTGATCGGCACGGTGCTGGCGCGGATCCTGAAGGGCTTTGGCTGCGAGGTTCTGGCCAGCGACCCCCAACCCAGTGCGGAATGCGAGGCGCAGGGCGTGCGCTATGTCGATATGGCCGAATTGCTGTCGCGTTCCGACATCATCACGCTGCAATGCCCGCTGACGCCGGCCACACATCATCTGATCAACGATCAGGCAATCGCCAGGATGAAGCCGGGTGTGATGCTGGTCAACACCTCGCGCGGGGCAGTGGTGGATACGCGCGCGGTCATTCGCGGGCTGAAATCCGGGCAGATCGGCGCGCTGGGGCTGGATGTCTATGAGGAAGAGGGGGATCTGTTCTTCGAGGATTTGTCGCAAAGCTATATCGCCGATGATGTCTTCGCGCGGCTTCTGACCTTCCCCAATGTGCTGATCACCGGCCATCAGGGCTTTTTCACCCGCGAGGCGTTGCGCGCGATTGCCGAAACCACCATCGCCAATATCACCAGCTTCCAGCGCGACGGCGCGGCGCTGCACCCTGTTACGCTGCCCGATTAAGATGCCCGCCCTGCTGGCAAGCCTGCCGATTCTGGTCGTCGTGGTGGCAATGGCGGCGCTGCATTGGCGCGCGGCGCTGGCCGGGCTGGCGGGTCTGGGCGTGGCGCTGGCGGTGCTGTGGGGCACGGATCGGCTGGGCGGCGAATTGCTGGCGGGCGTGGCGCTGGAAGCCGCCAGCAGCACTGCCGTGATCTTGTGGATCATCCTGCCTGCCCTTGTCATCTATGAAGTGCAGGCACGCAGCGGCGCGCTGGATCGCCTGCGGCTGGCGCTGGCCGGGATCAGCGAAGACCGCGCAGTGCAGGCATTGTTGATCGCGTGGTTCTTCGGGCTGTTCATGGAAGGCGCGGCAGGTTTCGGCACGCCGGTCGCGCTGGCCGCGCCGCTGCTGGTGGGGCTGGGCTTCGGGCCGGTCCGGGCGGTGGTGCTGGCGCTGCTGGGGCATGCGGGCGGGGTCTCTTTCGGGGCGGTGGGCACGCCCGCGCTGGCGCAGATCGAGCTTCTGGGCCTCGATGCCCCCATGCTTGCGGGCTGGACGGTGGCGCTGCACAGCCTGCCGATGATGCTGCTGGCACTGGTGGTGATGCGGCTGGCGCAGGGGGCGGCCTTGTCGCGCGGGCAGGTCGGGCTGGCGCTGCTGGCGGCACTTTGCTTCACCCTGCCTGCCAGCGCGCTGGCCTGGTTTGCCGGGCCGGAACTGCCCAGCCTTGGCGGGGCGCTGATCGGCGGCACAGTCTTTGCGCTGGTGCTGCGCCGCAAGGGGCGGCAGGGCGGGCAAGGCTGGCGGCTGGCCGATATCCTGCCCTATCTGCTGATCCTTGCGCTGGTGCTGGCCACAAGGCTGATCACGCCGGTGCAGCAGGCGCTGTCGGGGCTTTGGCTGGGCTGGCAGTGGCAGGGCTATGCAGGAGGCATCGCGCCGCTCTATCACCCCGGCAGCCTGCTGGCGCTGGGGCTGGGTCTGGCGGTGCTGATGACCGGGCGCCGCGCACTGCTGCTGCCCGCCACCCGCGCGGCATTTCGGCGGCTGGTGCCGGTGGCGCTGGCGCTTGGGGTGATGCTGACACTGGCGCGGCTGATGGTGCATGGCGGGCTGATCGCCCAGGCCGCCGAGGCCGCCGCCGGGGCAGGCATGCTCTGGCCGCTGCTGGCCCCTTTCATCGGCGTGCTGGGCACCTTCGTCAGCGGCTCTGCCACGGCATCCAACATCCTGTTCACAGAGTTTCAGGCCGCAACCGCCCGCGCGCTGGACCTGCCGGTGACGGTGATGGCCGCAGCGCAGGGCGCGGGGGCGGCGATTGGCAATGCGGTTGCGCCGCATAACATCATTGCGGGAACCGCAACAGTCGGGCTGAGCGGGCGCGATGGCGAAGTTCTGGCCCGCACCCTTGCGCCGGTGCTGGCCTATGCCGCCGGTGTCGGCGCGGTGGTTGCGCTGGCGGTGGCCGTGATGGCGCGATGAGGCAGGGCGGTGGCCATCCGGCCACGCCCCACCCCAGGATCATGCGTTCACATCAACCACCACGCGCCCCTTGACCTGCCCTTTGAGGATATCCGCGCCAAGCGCTGGCAGATCGGCCAATGTGGCGGGTTGGATCATCGCGTCGAGCTTGTCCATCGGCAGGTCATGCGCGATGCGCTGCCATGCGCGCAGGCGGTTGTCATAGGGTTGCAGCACCGAATCGATCCCCAGCAGGTTCACCCCGCGCAGCAGGAACGGGATCACGGTGGCGGGCAGATTGGCCCCACCTGCAAGCCCGACTGCGGCAACGGATGTGCGGTATTTCATCTGCCCCAGCACCCGTGCCAGCATCGCCCCGCCGACAGCATCCACGCAGCCTGCCCATATCTCGGATTCCAGCGGGCGCTTGACGGTTTCGTTGATCATGTCGCGCGGCACGATCTGGCTTGCCCCAAGGCCGCGCAGATAGTCTTCCGTTTCCGGCCGACCCGTCACCGCCGCCACCTCATGCCCAAGGGCGGCCAACAGCGCCACCGCGACCGAGCCGACACCCCCTGCCGCGCCCGTGACCAGAACCGAGCCATCGCCGGGGCGCAGGCGGTGTTCCTCCAGCGCCATCACCGCCAGCATCGCAGTGAATCCGGCTGTGCCCACCGCCATGGCTTGCTGCGTCGTCAACCCTTCCGGCAGCGGCACAAGCCAATCCGCCTTGACACGGGCTTTCTGCGCATAACCGCCCCAATGCGCTTCGCCCACACGCCAGCCGGTCAGCACCACCTTGTCGCCGGGCTTGTAGCGCGGGTCATCCGACGCTTCGACCGTGCCGGCAAAATCAATCCCCGGCACATGCGGATAGTTCCGCACCAGCCCGCCACCGGGGCCGATGCACAGCCCGTCCTTATAGTTCACGGTCGAATATTCCACCGCGACCGTGACATCGCCCTCGGGCAGTTGATCTTCGGTGATCTGCGTGACTTCGGCATGCGTCTTGCCGTCTTCATCCTTTGTCACCAGCAATGCGTTGAAGCTCATCATCCCCTCCTTCTTGGTTCAGTTCCAGAATGCCGCATGAACCCGCGCATCGCGCCGCCCGTCGGGCGCCTGCACCACCAGTTCCGTGCCCGCATCCCAATGGGTCATGCGTATCATGCCGATGGCAACATTGGTGCCGAAATCCGGCGACCACGCGGCAGAGCTGATGCGCCCCACCTGCTCGCCCTGGCGCGTCAGCACCGGCCAGTAGCGATCACAGACCCCCACCTTCGGCCCGTCAATCGAGATCGGGCGGATCTGCTGCACCGGCCCTTCCTTGGCCACCCGCAACAGCGCGTCGCGGCCAATGCAGCCGATCGCGCTTTGGGTGTTACAGAAGCGGCCCAGCCAGCATTCATGCGGCGTATTGTCATCGGTCATGTCATTGCCATAGCTCAGAAGTCCGCTCTCAACCCGTTCGATCAGGTTCGGGCAGCCTGCATGCACATCCAGATCGCGCCCCGCTTCCATCAGCGCGTGCCACAAGGGCATACCCATATCGGTGCCATTGACATAGATTTCAAACCCGCCCTGCTTGGAATAGCCCGAACGCGCCACCACCATGTCGCGGCCCTGAAAATCGAAATGGCCGAAGCGAAAGAAGCGGATGCGCCGGACCGCATCGCCAAAGACACGCGCCATCAGATCCTCTGCCTTCGGTCCCTGCACCGCAAGGGGCGAGATATCGGGTTCGTCGATAAGCACATCCAGCCGGTAGCCATAGGCCAGCCCCTTGACCCAATACAGAAGATCGCTGTCGGCGATAGAGATCCACCAGCGGTCATCGGCCAGTTTCACCGCCACCGGGTCATTCAGCATACCGCCGGTTTCATCGACGATGGGCACATAATAGCACTGCCCCGCCAGCATGCCCCGCAAATCGCGCGGGGTCAGCATCTGCACCAGCCGCCCGGCATCGGGGCCGCGAATTTCCACCTGCCGTTCGCAGGCCACATCCCAGACCTGCACCGCAGCTTTCAGATGGTGGTAGTCTTCTTCGACCGAACGGAACACGGTCGGCAGAAGCATGTGGTTATAGACCGTATAGGCCTTGACGCCCGCGGCCTCGACCCCATCAGAAAACGGCGTGCGCCGCAAGCGGCGCGATGGAGACAGCAGCGGCTGGTTCACCGTCCCGGCCCTTTCCAGTCGATCTGGCAGATTTCCGCGCTGCGCCCGTCGAAATCCCACACCCGGCCAAAGGCGCGTACGCGGCCCTTGGTAGCCGTGGCAACCGTAATATCCGGCCCCATCCAGTATTCGGTATTGGTGGCGACAATATCACGGTCAGGGTCGGCCCCACGCACCGGCACCACTTCGCCCTGTATCTTCTTGCCCACCATCAGGCGGCGGGTCTTGCCTTCGGTCTCATAGCTGACCGGCGCGCGTTCGGCCCCCAGGAACTCGCTGACCAGCATCCCGAACAGCCCAGTCGTGCCGCGCGCCGCGCCTGTGAAGATATGAACCAGCGCTTCATAGGCGGTATCGGAAGCGCGATCATCAATGAACGCAGCCGCTTTCCAGTTGCCGCGCGCCATCAGGCCGGGGATTTCCAGCAAAAGCCCGACATTCAGCCCCGACAGGTCTTCATCGCCATAATGGCCGCTGTCAATCCGCACCCCGGCCCAGGCCTGACAATAGCCCTCGGTCGGCGCATGCTTGCCCAAGGACACCACGCAAGGGCAGAACACCGTGCAATTGCAGTTCAGAATCAACTCGCCCTTGATCGCCCAGGGCACAGTGCCGGTTTTGGGGTTTTCCAGTGTCTTGGTCATATCCATCCTCCCAGTTCATAAATCACCACTGCCGCGCCCAGCGCCAGCAGCCCATAGCCCAAAGGGCGTGTCAGCGCCGCGCCGAGGGCGGGCAGTTTTTCCAGCGCCATCAGCACCATCGCGCCCCCCATCCACAACAGATTCATCGTGCCACCGACGAAAGCCAGCATCATCAGCGCCCAACAGCAGCCCAGACAGACCGCACCCAGCCGCAGCCCCATGCGAAACGAACCTTCATCCCAGAATTGCATGAAAAATGTCAGTGGATGACGGCATTTTGCCAGGCAGGCAGCCTTCAATGTTGAAAATTGGTAAGCCCCGGCCCCGGCAAGCAGCCCTGCTGACAGCCAGATACTGACGCTTTCGCCCAAAGGGTTCAGCAACTGGCCCGCGGCCAGCGCAAGCTGGGCCGCTGTGGCCAGCACCGAAAACCCCAGCCAGACCAGCAGATACCCCCCCAGCAGCGCCCATAAACCGGGCGCACGCCCGGTCTGGACCAGATCTTCCCATGTCGCAAAAGCCGGAAGCGCGGTCGGGGCCATCATCGCCGCCGACATCAAGGCCCACATCAGAAAGATGTTGGGCGCACCCGCAAGGCCGGGTTCCACGCGGCACAACGCTTCCCAGAACTCTGCCCCGTAGATATTGGCCGCCGCGACCAGATCGGCGGGCAATTGCATCGCATAAAGCAAGGCCCAGGCCAGCAGGATGGCCGCGTAAAGCCCCAGCCAATGCGGCGCGCTCATGCGTCGGATACGGGCGGCAAGCTGCATGGCATTGGCCTTTGGGGTTGGCGAAACGCGGCGAATCCTATATGTCAGACATATCAGGCTAATCATGGCCTGACAATTCTTAATTGTCTTACATTTGCCAGAGGCCGCCATCTTGAAGACCGAACTTGAAAGCGACCGCGATTATTCGCAGCAAATCGCACAAACCATTCGCGATGCGATTGTCGCGGGCGATCTGCCGGTTGACGGACGCCTGCCGTCAGAGGCGGAACTGGCCGCGCGCTTCAATGTGTCGCGCCCCACTGTGCGCGAGGCGCTGAAACGGCTGGCCGCACAAAACCTGATCCGCACCCAGCGCGGGGCAACAGGCGGTGCATTTGTCAACCGGCTGAGTTTCGAGCAGGCGCAGGAACACATGGTCACCACGGCCACGCTGCTGCTGTCGATGAACAGGGTCGATTTCGAAACTGCGGTCGAGGCGCGCTTCGCGCTGGAACGCGCCTGCCTGCCGCTGGCCTGCACCCGGCGCACACCGTCACATCTGGCCAGCCTGCGCGCGGAAATCGCCCGACAGGCGACAGCCGGGCTGACGGATGAGGAATTCTGCGCCTCGGATGTGGCCTTTCACCGCGCGCTGGTCGAGGCGGCGGGCAATCCGGTTCTGTCCTGGCACATGGCGGGCGCGGTCGAGGCGATGCAGCCCTTGATGAACATGATCACCTACACTGCCCGCTCGCGCGCACAGATTGTCGCCCTGCATGCGCGGCTGACCTATGCGTTGGCCGAGGGCGGGCTGGAGGACTGTTATGCGACGATGGATGCGCTTGCAGCCTATACACTGGAACTAGGCGGCGAAATCCGTGCGCGGCGTCAGGCAAAGGGGCGCGCAGGCCAGGGCGCAGACCCATGAACCAGCCATACCAAAGCCTTGCATTGCGCGGCGACTCTTCCTACATCTGAAATGTCCCGCAAGGGACTATGGACATAAACGCGCTCGTAATAAGCGGATCGGACCCGGGGGCGGTACCCGGCGGCTCCACCAAAATCCTTCATTTGGGGATCATGGGGCCGAAACAGGATCGACGAACGTCTAAAGGGGTTAGCTTTGTCCCGGTGAGCCACCACCGTTATCGGTGCAAAACGTACAGTTGCAAATGACAACCGTGCTCCGGTCGCAGTCGCAGCGTAAGCTGTCACGAGACCGAAACTATAAGCCCTTGCGCCTAGCCGCGTAAGGCGGGGTTCGCAGGCACCTGGCAACAGAAGCCTGCACTTCATTGCGCCCGGTTGATACAGTGCCCGGCGGCGAAAAATCCCCCTCCCCCTCTTTCATTCGGGCCTGATATGCTTATGCTGGCCCTTGAGGTCAAACAGGGTTCCTGTGCATGAAAAACGGTATCGATTACGGCAATCTGATGCATCAGGCCATGCGCGGTCTGATTCGCACGGTGATGGAAGAAGTGGCGCAAAGCGGCCTGCCCGGCGCGCATCATTTCTTCATCACTGTCGATACCGGCCACCCCGATATGCAGATGGCCGACTGGCTGCGCGAACGCTACCCCGAAGAGATCACGCTGGTGATCCAGAACTGGTTCGACAATCTGGAAGTGGGCGAGGATGGTTTTGCCATCACGCTGAATTTCGGCAATTCACCAGAGCCGCTTTACATCCCGTTTGATGCAATTTCGACCTTTGTGGACCCATCGGTCGAATTCGGGCTGCGGTTTGAATTGCATGACGAGGATGACGACACACCCCCCGACGGGGATGAAGACAGCGATGACGAAGCGCCGATGGCCGAAGATGTCGCGCCGTCGGAAAAGTCCGGCGAGGTCGTCAGCCTCGACAAGTTCCGCAAATAGTCGCATGCCACAGTATGCCGTCGCATACTGATTGATTTCCCGCGAGCAAGCCGCTAAGCACGGGCAAAATCCTGTCCATGAATGGAGCTTGCCGATGACCGCCACCCGCACAGAAACCGACAGCTTCGGCCCGCTGGAAGTTCCCGCTGACAAGTATTGGGGCGCGCAGACGCAGCGCTCGATCATGAATTTCCCCATTGGCTGGGAACGCCAGCCCGTGCCGATCATCCGTGCGCTGGGGGCGGTCAAATGGGCCTGTGCACTGGTCAATATGGAACAAGGCACGCTGGATGAACGGCGCGGCCAGGCCATCACCGCCGCCGCGCAGGAGGTGTTCGAGGGCAAGTTCGACGATAATTTCCCGCTGGTGGTCTGGCAGACCGGCTCTGGCACGCAATCGAACATGAACGCCAATGAGGTGATCTCGAACCGCGCCATCGAAATGCTGGGCGGGGTGATGGGGTCGAAAGACCCGGTGCACCCCAATGATCATTGCAATATGGGCCAGTCCAGCAATGACACTTTCCCCACCGCGATGCATGTCGCCATCGGCATGCTGGCACGCGATGTGCTGCTGCCGGGGCTGCACAAGCTGCAGGGCGCGCTGGCCGCGAAATCGGAAGAATTCAAGGACATCATCAAGATCGGCCGCACCCATACGCAGGACGCCACGCCCCTGACCCTGGGGCAGGAATTCGGCGGCTATGCGCATCAGGTGAAAATGGGGATTGCGCGGGTCGAGATGTGCCTGCCCCATATCCACGAGCTGGCCCAGGGTGGCACCGCGGTCGGAACCGGGCTGAACACCCGCAAGGGCTGGGATGTGAAGGTGGCGGGCCATATCGCCCAGATCACCGGCCTGCCCTTTGTCACCGCGCCCAACAAGTTCGAGGCGCTGGCCGCACATGATGCGATGGTCATGTTCTCTGGCGCGCTGAAAACCGTGGCGGCATCGCTGTTCAAGATCGCCAATGACATGCGCCTGCTGGGGTCGGGCCCGCGTTCGGGGCTGGGCGAGTTGATCCTGCCTGAAAACGAACCCGGCAGTTCCATCATGCCCGGCAAGGTCAACCCGACGCAAGCCGAGGCGCTGACGATGGTCTGCGCCCATGTCATGGGCAATGATGCGGCAGTGGGCTTTGCCGGGTCGCAGGGGCATTTCGAGTTGAATGTCTACAACCCGATGATGAGCTACAATGTGTTGCAGAGCATGCAGCTTCTGGGCGATGCGGCATCAAGCTTCACCGACAATATGGTGGCGGGCACCAGGGCCAATGTCGAGCGTATCGACAAGCTGATGAAGGAATCTCTGATGCTGGTAACCGCGCTGGCCCCGACCATCGGCTATGACAACGCCACCACGGTTGCCAAGACCGCGCATAAAAACGGCACCACCCTGAAGGAAGAGGCCATCCGGCTGGGCTTCGTCGATGAGGAAACCTTTGATCGTGTGGTCCGCCCCGAGCAGATGATCGGCCCGAAGGAGTGATGGTCCCGGCGCGCGCTGCGCAGCGCGCGCCCTGCTCTCTATCGCCGCCCGAACAGTTTTTCGATCTGGGGAAGGCTCAGCTCGACATAGGTCGGGCGGCCATGATTGCACTGGCCGGAATGGGGCGTGGCCTCCATCTCGCGCAAAAGCGCATTCATTTCCTCGACGCGCATCTGGCGGCCTGACCGGACCGAGCCGTGGCAGGCCATGCGCGACAGCACCGCGTCGATCTGCGCTTCCAGCCGCTCGCTATGGCCCAGATCGGCCAGATCATCGACAATCTCTGCAATCAGCGCGCGGGCATCGATCTGGCCCAGTATCGCCGGGGTTTCGCGCACCACCACCGCCCCGGCCCCGAACGGTTCCACCACCAGCCCCAAACTGGCCAGCATCTCGGCCAGTTCCAGCAGTTGCGCGGCCTGAAGCGGGGGAAGTTCGATGATTTCGGGGATCAGCAGCGCTTGCGCGGGAACATTTGCCTCGGCCCGCTGACGCTTTAGCTTTTCATAGACCAGCCGCTCATGCGCGGCGTGCTGATCGACAATCACCATGCCGTGCCGGGTCTGGGCGATGATGTAGTTTTCATGAAGCTGCGCGCGTGCTGCACCCAGCGGCGCATCTGCGGTCTCAACGGGCGGGGTGTCGGCCACATCACCCCGAAACCCGCGCGCCGATTCCAGCGCCGCGCCCGCCCACAGCGCCGGGGCTTCCTGCATCTGCGGGGGCGCTTGCAGCGCCTGCGCTGCCCCGCATGCGCCGGGGCTTGGCCAGCTTGCCTGATAGCGCCCGGCCCCCATACTGCCCCCTGCCCCCTTGCCCAATTCACCCAGCATCGCCCCGCCCAGCGTGCCAGAGGCGCGATGCCCCGCCCCGGCAAGCGCATGGCGCAAGCCGCTGACCACCAGCCCCCGCGCGCTGCCTGGGTCGCGAAAGCGCACTTCGGCCTTGGCCGGGTGGACATTGACATCGACCAGTTCGGGCGCGCAATCGATGAACAGCGCCACCACCGGATGCCGGTCACGCGACAGCAGATCCATATAGGCCGCGCGCACTGCCCCCAGCAGCAGCTTGTCGCGCACCGGGCGGCCATTGACGAAGACATATTGCGCCACCGCAGCGCCGCGCGCATAGGTCGGCAGCCCGGCAAACCCCGTCAGTCGCAGCCCGTCGCGTTCGGCATCTATGCGCAAGGCATTATCGGTGAAATCGCGCCCGATGATATCGGCCAGACGTTCCTCCAACGCGTCAAACAGCGCCCCTTGCGCGGCATCGAACCGCAGGATCTGGCGCGGCTTGTCCTGTGACAGATCCGACAGGGTGAAGCTGACATAAGGCTCTGCCATAGCCAGACGGCGGATGACATCGGCAATCGCCTGCGCCTCGGCGCGGTCGGAGCGCATGAATTTCAGCCGTGCGGGTGTGGCATGGAACAGGTCGCGCAATTCGACCAGCGTGCCATATTGCGCGGCCTCTGGCCGCAACGGCCCCAATCGCCCACCATCAACGGTGATGGTCGCGCCCTCCATCCCCGCCGCGCGCGAGGTGATGCACAGCCGCCCCACGGCCCCCAGCGAGGGCAGCGCTTCCCCGCGAAACCCGAAAGAGCGGATATTGAGCAAATCCGCGCCATCGATTTTTGATGTCGCATGGCGCGACAACGCCAGTGGCAGATCATCCGGGGCCATGCCATGCCCGTCATCACCCACGCGGATCAGCGTCTTGCCGCCATCGGCATAGGTCGCATCGACCCGCGCCGCGCCCGCATCCAGCGCGTTTTCGACCAGTTCCTTGACCGCCGAGGCAGGACGTTCCACCACCTCGCCTGCGGCAATGCGATTGGCACAGGCATCGTCAAGCTGACGAATCTGAGGGCGGATATTGCGGTGGGCCTTGTTCATACCACAGGATATAGCATGCACGCCGGCACCCTGCCAAGCGATCAGTTCAGCCCTTCGGGCCGCCCCACCACCACAAAATACAGTGCATCGGCATCAAACAGCCGCGCGGCCATGTCAGTGACCTGTTCCAGCGTAAGCGCATCAATCAGATCATTGCGGATATTGACATAATCGATGTCAAAGCCCTGATACTGCATTGACGCCATGATCGACGCGATCGAGGCATTGCCGTCAAAGCGCAGCGGATAAGCGCCGGTCAGATAGGTCTGGATGCGCGACAACTCTTCCTCGGTAATGCCGTCGCGGGCGATGGCGGCCCATTCTTCGCGCAGCAATTCGATGGCCGCGCCAGCATTGGCATTGTCGGTGGACATGCGGCCCTGATAGCTTTCGCCCAGCAGGCCCGCGGCCAGAAAACTGCCCACACCATAGGTCAGCCCGCGCTGGACGCGCAGCGATTCCATCAGCCTGGTGCCAAACCGCCCACCGCCGAACACCTCGTTAAGGACAAAGGCCGTCAGGAAATCCGGGTCATCGCGGGCAATCCCGTCATGGCCGAAGGCAATCACCGATTGCGGCCCGTCAAAGGGGATGATTTCCAGCCCGCCCCCGGCCTGAAACACCGCCCGCTCGGGCAAAGGCGTGGCCGTGTCCGGCACCCCGTCAAACAGCCGATCCAGCAGCGCGCCCAGTTCGTCAGCACTGATATCCCCGGCCGCGCCGATATGGACACGGTCGCGTGCAATCGCGTTTCGATGGGCCGCAATCAGATCATCGCGTCCCAGCGCCGCCACGGTTTCAGGCGTGCCATCGCTTTCGCGCCCATAAGGGTGGTCGCCAAAGGCCGCGCGGTTGAACGCGACCGAGGCGATATTGTTGGGGTTCAGCGCATCGCGGCGCAGCTTGGCCAGTAGCTGGCCGCGCAGCCGCGCGATGGCATCGTCATCAAAGCGCGGCTGGGTCAGGGCCATGCGCAGATGATCGATCACCGCATCGGCGTCCTCGGACAGGAAGCGCGCCGAGACCGAGACAGTGTCGCGCCCGGCATCAAAGCTGATCCGCGCGGCCAGTTCCTCGGTCCGGATGGCGAAACCTTGCGCATCCAGATCGCCTGCGCCTTCGGACAAAAGCGCGGCCATCAGCCCCGTGGCCCCGGCCTTGTCATCGGCATCCAGCGTTGACCCACCAGCAAAGATCAGTTCCAGCGCGACAATGGGGATCGAGCGTTCCTCGACCAGCCACGCCTGCAACCCGCCATCCGAAGTGACCGGCGTGATCTCTATTTCCGCGCGTGACGGCGTGGCCAGCAGCAGCAACAGCCCCAGAAGCGGGGCGAACAGGCGGGTCATTGCGACACCTCTTCTTCAACATCATCGGCGGGCGGGGTGGTCAGATAGCCGGTGACAGAGGCGCGCCGGTCCAGCAGCATCTGGCCCGCCGCGATCACCTGTTCGGGGGTCACGGCATCCAGCGCGTCGATCCAGCCATCGATATCGGCGACACCCAGCCCAACCGACAGGCCCACACCATATTGGCGCGCGCGGCCCTGCACATCATCCAGCGCATAGATTTCAGAGGCCCGGATCTGGCGCTGCACGCGGGCGAACTGGTCCGGATCAACGCCTTCTTCCAGAAACTCTGCCACCACACGGTCCAGCGCAGCTTCGGCCTCGGGCAGGGACACCCCGTCGACCGGCGCTATACCCAAAGAAAAAGTGCCGTAGTCGCGCGCAAGGCCGCTATATCCCGCCCAGGCCGACAGGGCGATGCCTTCCTCGAAATTCAGCCGCCGTTCCAGAACCGAGGTGCTGCTGCCGCCCAGAAGGGCTGCGAGCATCTGCAATGCCGCGGCTTCCTGCTGATCGCCTGCGCGGCGCACAGGGGCTTTGTACATGCGACTGACATAGGGCGTGCCCACGCGCGGATCTTCGAATACCAGCCGCCGTTCGGCCAGGTGCGGCGGTTCAGCCGGGCGGGCGGTGCGCGTGACATCGGGGTTGGGATCAATCGGGCCATAGATGCGCTGCGCCTTTTCCAGCACTTCGTCTGCCGCGACATCGCCAGCAATCACCAATATCGCATTGTTGGGGCCGTAATGCTGGCGATAGAAATCCATCGCATCCGCGCCCGTCAGGGTTTCCATTTCATGGCGCCAGCCAATGATCGGAATGCCGTAAGGGTGCGACTTGTAAAGCGCAGCCATGATCGATTCGTTGAACTGCCGCCCGACCTGGCTTTCCAGCACCTGCCCGCGTTCTTCCAGAATCACCGCGCGTTCGGGCAGCCATTCGGCCTCGGTGAAGGACAGATTGGCCATGCGGTCGGCCTCCATCTGCATCATCAGTTCCAGCCGGTCCGAGGCCACGCGCTGGAAATACCCCGTATAATCCCAACTGGTAAAGGCATTGTCGCGCCCGCCATTGGCCTCTACCACAGCAGAAAACTCGCCCGGAGCCATGCTGTCCGTGCCCTTGAACATCAGATGTTCCAGAAAATGCGCGATGCCCGATTTCAGCGGCGGCTCATCGGCCGCGCCAACCCGATACCAGACCATATGCACCACCACAGGGGCGCGACGATCCTCGATCACCACCACATCCAGCCCGTTATCCAGCGTGCTGTGGGTGACGGGGCTGGCCATTGCGGATGTCGCAGCCCAAAGCGCGGCTGCACCGGCAAGCACAGCCAGCGCGACAACGCGACGCCACAAGGCCGGACGCGCGACCATCCCCCGGTTTTGCATGGCTGCGGCTTGATCCGGCATGGCGACTCTCTTTAGTCGGGACAGGTTGTGTCAGAAGCTACAGCCTGCGCCAGCCGCTTCAACCCCGCATACGCGCTTGTGACCGGAACCAGCCGTTCAGCCCGCCTGACCGACGCGGAACACGCAGCCATCGCTGGGCAGTTCCGGCAAAGTGGTGCACAGCCCCCGCGCCACCAGCCATGCGGCCAGCACCTTGGGCACATAATCGCGCGTTTCGGCAAAGGGGGGCACACCATCATGGCGCTGCACGGCACCTTCGCCTGCATTATAGCCTGCCAGCGCCAGCACCACATCATTGTCGAACTCGCGCAGCAACCAATCCAGATAGGCAATGCCGCCGCGAATATTCTGCGCCGCATCAAAACTGTTCTGCACCGCGAAACGTTCGGCGGTCGCGGGGATCAGCTGCATCAGCCCCTGCGCCCCGGCAGAGCTGACAGCTTCCGGCCGACCCGCCGATTCAACCGCGATCACCGCCAGCGCCAGGGCAGGCGACACCCGAGTGCCGACCGAGGCGCGCAGCAGATCCGGCCCATGCGCCTGCGCGATGTCTTGCAAAACCTGCATGCGCGGGGCGGGTACGCGCTGGCCATCTGGTGGCGTTGTCAGCACCGCCTGCGCCTTCACAAAGCGCCCGGCCCCATCGCCGCGCGCGGGCGAAACATGGTCCCAGAACCAGGCCAGCGCGCCGACCTGCCCGCCACTTTCGGGTGTCAGCAATCCGCTGCCCGCCGGGGGGCGCGGCGGCACAGCCGGGCGAAGCGCCAGCAACTGCGCCTGTTCGTCGGGGTCAATCTGCACGCGGATGCGTGGGCCGTCCTGTACGTCTGGCACTGCAATACGCCGAAAGGTGAAATCCCGTGCGGGCGCGGTGATTGCGTCTTCGGGCGGGTCTGCATGCAATGCGCGCGTCATGCCCAGCCATACCCCACCCGCGACCATCAGGGGGAAGGCAAGCGTCAACGGCAGATATTTCTGCAAGGTCGGCGGCATGGGGTGAACTGCTCTGTCTTGTGTTTTGCGCCAATATGCCTGCCCTGCCCCCCTTGCGTCCAGAAATATTGTCATCCGGCGGAGATCCGCACGCGCCATGCAAGGCATCAATCAGGGACGATTGCCGCAACAGACCGGCAAACCCCCGCAAACATTCCGCGTAAAGTGAAAAAACCGTGAATCGCTTCAAAATCGTCCTTTTCGTGCCCCATTTCAGTCACGATTCGCTGGCTTATTCGGTGTCAGCCAAGCGGTGAACATTACATGGTCTGAGTAACCGTCGGCTGAGTAGAAATGTAATAGATGGAGATACATCATGAAACTGTTCGCAAACATCAAAAGCTTCGCAGCCGACGAATCTGGTGCCGTGACCGTTGACTGGGTTGTTCTGACCGCAGCCATTGTGGGCCTGGGCATCGCCGTGATCGCATCGGTGCGCACCGGCACGTCTGATCTGGCCGGCAACATCCAGTCGTCGCTGACCGGTGCAAGCGTGGCCACCCTGGGCACTCTGGGCGTGAACCAGTAATCAACGCCCGAACCCCGGCTTCCAAGATGTCTTGCGCCGCGCATTCCCGGATGCGCGGCGCAAGTGCTGCAAATGCCACTATCCGCACGGCACGATCATCTGTCGCGGTCACGTCCTGTTCAGCGCAACATTGTGCCACAATCGCGGTGTATAGGTGATGATCAAGCACTAATCATCATGCCAGTGCCTGTATCAGTACCGAAGGAAACCACATCATGCGCCTTGTTTTCGCAGCTATCCTCTTGGCCGGTCTGGGGCTTGCGGGCTTCGCGGCCTTCCAGACCCAGCAATATGTCAGCCAGATCGAACGCGAATTGCTGGAAGCCCGCGCGGCCCAACCCCGCAACATCGACACTGTGGATGTCTTCATCACCCGGCGCGACCTGCAATATGGCGAGCGTCTGACTCGTGGCGATCTGATGACGGCAGAGTTTCCTGCCGATGCAATCCCGCGCGGCGCCTATACCTCTCTGGATGACATCTTCCCCACAGGTATCACCCATCGCACGGTTCTGCGCGCAATGGATACGCGCGAGCCGCTGCTGGCCACCAAGCTGACGGAACCGGGCAAGGAAGCGGGCATCACCTCTCATCTTTCGCCGGGCAAGCGCGCCTTCACCATTGATGTCAACCAGACCAGCGGGGTTGCGGGTTTTCTTCGGCCCGGCGACCATGTCGATGTATTCTGGACCGGGCGCCAGGACGGCTCGGAAATCACGCAGCTGATCGAAGCGCGGCTGCGCCTGATCGCGGTCGACCAAAGCGCCAATATGGAACGCAATGTCGAAGCCCGCCCCGCGCGCAATGTCACGGTAGAGGCAACGCCGGAACAGGCCGCCGCACTGGCACAGGCACAGAATTCGGGGCGCCTGTCGCTGGCGCTGGTCGGCATCAATGACGACTCGGTGTCCAGCGCGGTCGAAATGACGCAGGATCGGCTGCTGGGCATCATCCGCGAAGAGCGTGTCGCCGAAGAACCGCAGGAGGCGTGCCATATCCGTACCCGCCGCGGCAATGAACTTGTGGTGATTGAAATCCCCTGCACCAATTAGGGCGCGGAAATGCGCTGTCGGGCGTGGCGCTGGCCATGCCCGACCAGCCCACAGCTCCCCCGCCGTCATCTCAAGATGCAGTCCTGACGGGGCCGCCACCATCAACATGCAGGATGAGCGCCCTTTGGCGTTGCATGAAAAACATCAAGTTCAACATCCAAATACAGGAAACTTGAAAATAAATTCCGTTTCAGGCATGCTGCGCCAAAAGCGGGCGACCTGATCGCCTCGATCAAGAGCAGTTGAGCAAGGCAGGTTCAGATGGTTTTCAAAAGATGGGCAGTCGCGCTGCTGACAGGGGCCGCTATGGCCTTGGTGATGCCTTCGGCAGGCTATGCCGACACGACGCTTCGCATCCTGAACGGTCAGGCCGCGTCAACCCTGCGCGTGGCAATGAACCGGGCCGTGGTGGTGGAAACCGACACCCCCTTCGCAGAATTGTCCATCGCCAATCCCGGCATTGCCGATATCTCGACCCTGTCGAACCGGTCAATCTATCTGCTGGGCAAGACACCGGGGCGTACCACCCTGACGATCCTTGGACCTGATGGCAACCTTATGTCCAATGTCGAAGTCCAGGTCACACCGGATGTTTCCGAATTCCGCGAAAGACTGCGCCAGATCCTGCCCAATGAGAGTATCGAAGTGCGCACCGCCAATGACGGCATCGTGCTGTCGGGGATCGTGTCGACCAAGGCGCGGCTGGATGCCGCGATGGAACTGGCGCAGCGCTATGCGCCCGAGCGGGTCTCGAACCTGATGAGCGTGGGCGGCACACAGCAGGTCATGCTGAAGGTGCGCTTTTCCGAAATGGATCGTTCGGTGCGCAAATCGCTGGGCACCAGCTTGCGCATTACCGGCGGCACCACAGGCGTTGCCGGTTCCGGGCTGCTGAGTCACAACCCCATTGTCCCGGAAGATATTCGTGTCGACAATTTCTTGCCGGTTGACCCGACATCCAGCCAGGGCGCGGCGGGCTTTCGTATCGGCGGCGGCAGCCTGACTGCGCAGGTGCTGCTGGAAGCGCTGGAAACCCAAGGCATGGCACGAACGCTGGCCGAACCCAATCTGACCGCACTTTCGGGGCAGAGCGCGTCTTTCCTTGCCGGTGGCGAAGTGCCTGTTCCGGTGGCGACCGATGCAGGTGTGACAGTGCAGTATCGCCCGTTCGGCGTGGAGTTGAAATTCACCCCGCGCGTGCTGGACGACAATGTCATCAACCTGACGCTTGATGCCTCGGTCAGTTCGATCAGCGACACGGGCGGCATTGCCGCTGGCGGCATTCCGGCCAGCGAATTCAGCAGACGATCCACCCAGACAACGGTCGAACTGCGCGACGGCGAAAGCTTCGCCATTGCCGGGTTGCTGAAAGATGATTTCAGCGCGTCATCCAGCAGCGTTCCCTGGCTTTCAGACCTTCCTATCCTTGGCGCGCTTTTCCGCAGCGCAAGCTACAACCGCGAACAGACGGAGCTTGTGATCATCATCTCGGCACATCTGGTCACACCGACACGGGGCGAGGCGTTGATGCTGCCCACCGACCGCGTGCGCCCCCCGTCAGAGCGTGACCTGTTTCTGGGCGGGCGCATGACCGGGCGCGACAGCGGCGCAGTGGGCGAAGTCGCGCGGCAGGACTTCACCGGATCATATGGCTATGTCCTTGACTGACAGCCATTTTACGGAAGACAATCAGGGGAACAGGCCAGCTTGCAGGGGATGATGATGAAGCGACGCTTTTTTCTGTTGGGCGCAGCCGGTCTTGGGCTGGGCGCCTGCGCTGGCCCGGACCATCCCTTCAACCGTGAAGCCGGGATCGAAACTGACGAAGGTGCGTTCGGCAATCCGACCATGCACAACACGCTGGTGCATACAGGAAAGCTGAACATCGCGGAAATCATGTCGCGGCGGTTTGATGCCGAAGTCCCCTCGATGGTCAATTTCGCCTTCGACAGTGCGCGGCTTGACGCCGAAGCGCAAGCCATCCTGCGCCGTCAGGCGCATTGGATGAAGCAGTTCCCGGAATTGCGCTTCCGCATCTACGGGCATACCGATCTGGTCGGAAGCGATGCCTATAACATGCGGCTGGGTCAACGCCGGGCCAATGCCGTGCGCGACTATCTGGTCCGTCAGGGCGTTGCGCGCGAAAGCATCATCGCGACAGTGTCGCGTGGCGAGCGCCAGCCCCTGATCGTGACGCAAGGGCGCGAACCTGCGAACCGGCGCACTGTGACAGAGATCGCGGGCATGATCCGGCGCCACCCGACTGTGATGCACGGGCAATATGCGCAAATCCTGCACCGCGACTATGTCCGCAGTGCAGCGAACTGATCCCACTTGCCCGATGGCGGGGCGTCTTTCCCGAACCGCAGTCGCAGCTTTCGTGCGATAAGCGCGTCCGGCAAGGGATCGCCGGGGCAATGTGTTGCCCCTGCCCTGTGCCGCCCTGATCAGGGCATCATCGCATCAACCCGATGAAACCAGCCGCGCCGCAGCGCGCGCAACAAACGTTTCATGCTGCTTGTATTGCCGAACAATTGAAGCTCTTTGGCCTAATTCTTGCCAGATTTGTCGACAATCTTCATCCCGTGAAAGTTACGCATGGGCGCTGTGTCGCCAAGGCTCGCAACACCGTTCTGTGAGCATCGAGCAAGTCATTAGGAGTGCCATATGGCGCACAACACCATAACAGAGCCAGCGATCCGCGCCTGCACAGTGTGCCGCGATGTGCAGAATTTCGACCTGCTGATCGAAGATATGGAACAGGAGTTTCCACAGGCATGGGGCGAATTGACCGTCGTGGAAACCCTGGCATTCATCAACGACCCCGAAGCCGCCAGCCTTGAACTGCTGGCGATTGCGCTTGATGACGAAGATGAACCGCAAACCAGCCTGATCCTGAAGATCATCGAACAGGCCGCTGCAAGGTCCATTCGCGTTCTGCTGATCGCCGAAGCGCTGTCGCCGATCCTGCTGCATCAATTGCTACGCGCAGGGGCCGATGATTTCGTGCCCTATCCGCTGCCCGAAAACGCCCTGCGGGAAGCCATCGAACGTCTGCGCCGCAATGCGCGCAACACTGTCCACGCTGCCAGCCGCGGACATGACGGCATGAATGGTGCAGAAGGTGGCATGGTGATTGCCGTGCAAGCTCTGGCTGGCGGGGCCGGGGCCACCAGCTTTGCTGTCAATCTGGCCTGGGAGCTGTGCCAGATCAAATCCGCAACGCCGCCTTCGGTCTGCATTCTCGATTTCGATTTCCAGTATGGCTCTGTCTCGACATATCTGGACATACCGCGCACGGAAAAAGTCTATGAGATGCTGTCGCAAACCAACGCAATGGATGCGGATTCGTTTCGCGCCGCGCTGCAAAGCTTTCAGGACAAGCTTCATGTCCTGACCGCGCCTGCCGACATGCTGCCACTGGACATCCTGTCCCCGGATGAAATCGGGCGCATCATTGCAACAGCGCGAGGGTGCTTCGACATCATCATTATCGACATGCCCCAATGCATCGTCCAGTGGACCGAAACGGTGCTGAATGCCTCGGCCCAGTATTTCGCGCTGATGGAGCTGGACATGCGCTGCGCGCAGAACACGCTGCGCCTGATCCGCGCGCTGAAAGCCGACAGCGTTCCGATGGACTGCTTCCGCTTTGTCCTGAACCGGGCGCCGCGTTTTACCGATCTGGCCGGGAAATCGCGCGCCAAGCGGCTGTCCGAAAGCCTGGGGCTGGAGTTTTTTGCCCAGCTTCCCGATGGCGGCGCCCAGCACCGCGAGGCCAATGACCACGGCCTGCCGCTGGCGGAATATGCTCCGAAAAACCCGGTGGCGCGCGAAATCCGAAAGATCGCGCTGGCGATGCCGCAAGTAGAGACCGCCGCAAAGATTGCAGCACAGTGACAATGAAGAGAGTAGCGTAGATGTTTTCAAGATACCGCAGGGATACGCAAAGCCAGCCGGTGACGATTACCGGCATTGACCAGGTGCCCCCGGCACCGCCGGTCAATCGCGCGCCGGTCGCCCAGAGCCGCCCTTCGCCGAAACCGAAACCGGCGCGTCCTGCCGATATGGCGCAGCCCGACGCATCCGAGAAGCGCAAGCAGCGCATCAACCACATCAAAAGCGAAATGCACAAGCGCCTGCTGGAAGATCTGAATCTGGCAGCGCTGGAAAAAGCCCCCGAAGCCGAAGTGCGCGGAGAAATCGCAGCCATCACCGCCGAGTCGCTTTCGGATTTCGACATCGTTCTGAATCAGGAAGAACGCCAGCAACTGAACAAGGATCTGTATCACGAGGTGATGGGACTTGGCCCGCTGGAGCCATTGCTGGCCGATGAATCAATCAACGATATCCTGATCAATGGCCCCAAGAAGATCTTCATCGAACGCAAGGGCAAGCTGGAACTCAGCGATATCACCTTCCGCGATGACCGCCATCTGATGCGCATCATCGACAAGATCGTCTCGGCGGTGGGGCGTCGTGTCGATGAGTCGAACCCCTATGTCGATGCGCGGCTGCGCGATGGATCGCGTTTCAATGCGATGGTCTCTCCGGTTGCGGTTGACGGGGCGCTGGTGTCGATCCGCAAATTCAAGAAAGACAAGCTCAGCATCCCTGAACTGGTCGAATTCGGGGCATTCTCGCCGGAAATGGCGCTGTATCTGGAAGCTGCCGTGGCAACGCGTCTGAATGTCATCGTTTCCGGCGGGACCGGCTCGGGCAAGACGACGACATTGAACGCGCTGTCCAGCTTCATCGGCAATACCGAGCGCGTGCTGACCATCGAGGACACCGCCGAACTGCAATTGCAGCAGGAACATGTCGGGCGTATGGAAAGCCGCCCTGCCAATATGGAAGGCAAAGGGGCCGTGACCCAGCGCGACTGTCTGCGCAACGCGCTGCGCATGCGCCCTGACCGCATCATCGTCGGCGAAACCCGCGGCGAGGAAGTGATCGACATGCTTCAGGCCATGAATACCGGCCATGATGGGTCGATGACAACAATCCACGCCAACAGCGCCCGCGACGGGATCAGCCGCCTTGAAAACATGGTGGCGATGGCCGGGATAGAGATGCCGCTGCGCGCCGTGCGCAGCCAGATCGGATCGGCCGTCAATCTGATCGTGCAGGTGTCCCGGCTTCAGGACGGTTCGCGCCGGATGATGTCGATCACAGAGATCACCGGCATGGAGGGCGAAATCATCACCATGCAGGAAGTCTTCCGCTTCGAACGCACCGGCATCGAACCCGATGGCACCATTCTGGGCCATTTCACCGGCTGCGGGCTGCGCTCGCATTATTCCGAGCGTTTCCATCGCTGGGGCTTCGATCTGCCTGCCAGCATCTATGATCACGCCAGCGCGAGGTAAGATATGGAACTGACATTCAGCCCGCTGATCTATCTGGCCATTTTCGGCGCGGTGATCATGATCATCCAGGGCATCTATCTGGTCGCTTTCGGCAAGAGCATCGAACACAGCAACAAGATGAATCGCCGTCTGGCGATGCTGGAGAAAGGCCAGAGCAAGCAGGAGATCATGGAGCATCTGCGCAAGGAACGCAGTGCGCATGGCAGCGGCAGTTCGGCGCTGCCGATCTACGGCCTGCTGGAAGCGCATGCGCGCAAGGCGAATGTGGCCTTCACCCCGTCTACACTGATGCTGCTGATGATGGTGCTGGCGGTGTTCAGCTTTGTATTGCTGACATTGGCGACCACGACACCCCCGGCCGTGCGCATGGTGATGGCGGCAGCTTTCGGCTTTGGCGGGGTCTATGTCTGGCTGGCGCACAAGGCCAAGAAACGCTATGCGGCGATAGAGGAACAGCTTCCCGAAGCCATCGAACTGATCGTGCGCAGCCTGCGCGTGGGGCACCCTTTCGGGGCCGCGCTGACCATCGCATCGGAAGAGATCGCCGACCCGCTGGGCACCGAGCTGGGCCTGATCGCCGATGAAATCGCTTATGGCCGCGATGCGGGCGAAGCCATTGGCGAATTTGGCGAGCGCATGGAGATGCAGGATCTGCGCTTTCTGGCCGTCGCTGTCAGCATCCAGCAGAAATCGGGCGGCAATCTTGCCGAAATCCTTGAAGGGCTGGCGAATGTGATCCGCGCGCGCTTCAAACTGTTTCGCCGCATCAAGGCAATCACTGCAGAGGCGAAATGGTCGGGCATGTTCCTGTCGGGTTTTCCGATCGCAGCGATGGTGGGGATCCAGATGATCAAGCCGGACTACTATGACAACGTCAAGGAGACCCCGCTTTTCATCCCGTTGGCCATCGTGGTCTGTGCCTTCCTGATCGTGAATATCCTCTACATGCGGAAAATGACCAATATCAAAGTGTGACGCAGCCTCTATGCGTCGGACCCCCAACTGCTGTTCGGAACAAGGGCGAAAGATATGATGGAACTGTTTCAAGGCCCATCCGGCATGATGATGCTGACCGGCTTGGGCGGGCTGGCCCTGATCGGCATTGCGGGGATCGCCTTTGTCGGGGGCAGCCGCGCTGACCCGATGGAAAAATTCGACAAGATCAGCAAGCAGGCGCTGAAAACCGACAGTGGTGACGCTTTGGCCCTGCGTCGCACAAGCGGTGGCAGGAACTTTCAGGCTTTGGAAAAATATGCCGAATATCTGACGCCGCAAGATGATGAAGAGCTTGGCGAAGCCCGTCGCAAGTTGAAGCAGGCGGGCTATCACGGCAGGAATGCCGTGCGCGACATGCATGCGCTGCAATTCCTGCTGGCAATTGCAGGGCTGCTTGTCTCGCTGCTGCTGGTCTTCGTCATCATGCCCGAACGCTTTGACAATCTGCCGCTTCTGGCAATCACCATGATCTCTCCCATGCTGGCGGGGTATTTCGGACCGCGCCGCTGGGTGGAACAACGCGCCGAGGCCCGCCGGGACGAAATCATGGCCGGCTTCCCCGATGCGCTTGACATGATGCTGATCTGTGTCGAGGCAGGGCAGTCGCTTGACCAGAGCATCCAGCGCGTTGCAGGGGACATCGCCCCGGCCTGCCCCCCCCTTGGCGAGGAATTGACCACTGTAAGCGAGCAGATCCGCGCCGGGCGCGACCGCGGCGAGGTGCTCAAGGAAATGGCGCGGCGCATCAATCTGCAGGACATCACCTCTTTCGCGACGGTGATGGCGCAGGCATCGACCTATGGCACCTCGATCACGCAAGCCTTGCGGGTCTTCGCCGCCGAAATGCGCGACAAACGGATCATGCGCGTGGAAGAGAAAGCCAACCTCTTGCCCACCAAGATGACATTGGGCACTATGATGTTCACTGTGCCACCCCTGCTGATCATCCTGATCGGTCCATCGGTTGTGGGTGTGATGCAGGAACTGAATGCAGGCGCGATCATGGGGAATTGATGGGCCGTTTTTTCATTGCGCTATGCCTTGCGGCAGTGCTGGCGGCTTGCACACCGGCCCCGCGTGACAGCGGGGCTGACGCGCTTCTGGGCCGCGGCCCGGACCAGATGCTGCCCGCCCGTGCCACGCGCAGCGACATCCCCGAAGCGGTGGACGGGCTGGTCATCGGCCACAGATTGATGGCAGCCGGGGAATACGAGCTTGCGCTGAAAGCCTATTACCGCGCGATGGCGGAACAGGGCAGTTCGGTCGATGCGCTGTCGGCCATCGGCTCGGCCAATCTGCGTCTGGGGCGGGTGCAGCAGGCCGAACAGATCCTGCGCCGTGCGCTGGAACAGGATCAGCGCTTCGTACCCGCGCATAACAATCTGGGCGTGGCCCTTGCCGAACAGGGAAAATGGGCCGAGGCACAATTGCATTTTCGCAACGCTTTTGCCTTTGACAGCGGGCAGTCGCGCGAAATCCGCGAAAATCTGCGTTTAGCAATCGAAAAGACCGCGGAAACAGGGTATGATGCGCAAGAGGCACATCAGCTTTCGCTGATGCGGCGGGGGAGTGGCAGGTATCTGTTGCTGTCTACACCCCTGTAAAAAAAGAGCAGTGAGGACGCAAAAATGCGCCACCCTATAGTGATTGCGCTGCTGGCTGGCAGCGTTTTGGCGGTTTCCGGTTGTGAAGACAGTCGGCAAGCCGCAGTATCGCGTGCCATCGACAATGTCACCGATATCGACAATCAGAACATGGCGGAACTGATGTTGTCGGCGGGCAACCCCGACGAAGCCGTCAGCTATTTCAAATCGCGCGTTGATCGCGACCCTGACCATCTGCCCAGCCTGCGCGGGCTTGCACGTTCGCTGGTGCGCGCCGGGCATGCGTCAGACGCGCTGCCGGTCTGGCGCAAGGCTTCAGAACACCCCGATGCCACGAATGATGACCGGGTGATGCTGGCCGATGCCTATATCCGCGCCAACAGGTGGGATCGCGCAGAAGCCACGCTGAACGCAATCCCGCCCACGCATGAAAGCTTCGACCGCTACCGGCTGGAAGCCATGATTGCCGACAGCAAGAAGCAATGGGACAAGGCCGATCATTTCTACGAAATTGCCGCAGGGCTGACCACGCGCCCGGCCAATGTCTATAACAATTGGGGGTTTTCCAAACTGACCCGTGGTGCGCCGCGCGACGCAGAGGCGCTGTTCATGCAGTCGCTGAAACATGACCCCAACCTGTTCACCGCCAAGAACAATCTGGCGCTGTCGCGCGCAGCACAGGGCAATTACAGCCTGCCTCTGGTGCGCATGACCCAGCAGGAACGCGCGATCATGCTGCACAGCATGGCGATTGCAGCGATCCGCAAGGGCGATACGACCATCGGACGGACCTTGCTGGAAGAAGCCATCGACACCCATCCGCAGCATTTCGACGAGGCCGTGCGCGCCCTGCGCGCGCTGGAAAGCGGAGGGCGCGGCTGATGATGCTGGACGCCACCGCCGCGCTTTGGTTTCTGCCCTTTGTCGCCCCTATCGCGCTATGGGTGGCATGGTCCGACATGAAATGGATGAAGATTCACAACAAGGCGGTTCTGGCGCTGCTGGTGGTCTATCTGGTGGTTGGCTTCATCGCCTTGCCGCTTCAGGGCTGGGTCTGGGGATGGGCACATTTCGCCGTTGTGCTGGCGGCGGGCTTCGTGCTCAGCTCGGTCGGCTTGCTGGGCGCGGGCGATGCGAAATTCGCAGCAGCGATGGCCCCCTTTATCGCACTTGGGGATCTGAGCCTGTTCCTGCTGCTGCTCGCCAGCGTGGTCATCATCAGCTTCATCGCGCACCGCTTGGCGCGCAAGACTGCGCTGGCGCATCGGCTTGTGCCGGAATGGGAAAGCTGGCAGCGCCGCGAGTTTCCGCTCGGGCTGGCATTAGGCCCGAGTCTGTTATTCTATCTGGCGCTTGGCGCGATGTCAGGCCGGATCGCGCTGGGTTAACCTGCCATGCAGGCTTCATGCGTAAAGTTGGCCCAAGGGCGGCTTCAGCAGCAAGGCAACACGGTATGAATATTCAGTCCCCCCCGACAATCAAGGCACCCCCGGCGATCAAATCCCTTGCCGATACCGGCTTGTCGCCGGTGCTGATGCGCGAGGTTGCGCTGAAAACCATCTATCGCATGTCATTGTCGAAAGTGACCGACATTGCGCGTCAGATTTGCCTGCCGATCCCGCAAACCATCGAACTGATCGATTTCCTGCGCCGCGACCGGCTTCTGGAGGCCGCGACCAACCGGATCGATGAGGATAGCGACGAGGCCCGGTTCGACCTGACCGATACCGGCAAGGCGCGCGCGCAGGATGCTCTGGCGCTGTCGGAATATTACGGGGCCATGCCGGTGCCGCTGGAAAGCTACCGCGAGCAGATCGACCGTCAGTCAATCCGCAACATCCAGGTCACAAGGCGTGATCTGAGAATCGCAATGGGTGATCTGATCCTGCCGCCCAGCCTGATGGATGATCTTGGTCCGGCGGTCAGTTCGGGGCGGTCAATCCTGATGTATGGCCCGCCGGGGAATGGCAAGTCTTCCATCTCCAACGGCATTCGCGCGGCAATGGGCGAGCGGATCTATGTGCCCCGCGCAGTGGAACATGCCGGGCAGATCATCAGTGTCTATGACCCGATCATCCACAAGCCGGTGGCCACATCGGACGACAACCCCAATCTGCTGCGCCAGAGCGGGAACCGCTTTGACAACCGCTATGTCTATTGCGAACGCCCCACTGTCGTTACCGGCGGCGAGTTGACGCTGGACATGCTGGATCTGAAATACAACCCGGCCTCCAAGACCTATCAGGCACCGCTGCAATTCAAGGCCACAGGCGGGGTATTCATCATCGATGATCTGGGGCGGCAGGAAGACCCCCCGCAAGCCATCGTCAATCGCTGGATCGTCCCGATGGAGATGAGTTACGACATCCTCACCCTGGCCTCGGGCGAGAAATTCATCGCCCCCTTCGACACGCTGATGATCTTTTCAACCAATTTCCACCCCAATGAAATCTTCGACCAGGCCGCGCTGCGGCGGATCTTCTACAAGATCAAGGTCGACGGGCCAAGTCAGGCTGACTTCCTGAAAATCTTTGCGCTGGTGGCGCGCAAGCGCAAGATCGCGCTGGATGAAGAAACCATCATCTATCTGATCCGCAAGAAATACCCCGGCATCGACAATGTCTATGCCAATTACCAGCCGGTCTTTCTGATCGACCAGATGATCCAGATCTGCGACTTCGAGGGCAAGCCGCGTCACATGTCGCCGGAATTGATTGACCGGGCGTGGAAGAACATGTTTGTCCAGACCGAAGAGATCACGCGCTGACGCGGCAAGGTCAGATCACGTCAACCGCGCGCTCTTCCAGAATGTCGAATGGCACGCCGGGTTCGGCCTTGGCGCAGCGGATCACCAGCGATGTCTTGACAGTGGCGACATTGTCGGCGGCCAGTAATTCCTCGGTCAGGAAGGACTGGAAACTCGACAGGTCGGGGGCCACGCATTTCAGGATGAAATCGATCTCGCCATTGAGCATGTGACATTCGCGCACAAAGGGCCAGTCGCGGCAGCGCGCCTCGAAGCGCGACAGATCGGCTTCGGCCTGCGAATTCAGCCCCACCATTGCAAAGACCTGCACTTCGAAACCCAGCGCGCGTGCATTGACCCGCGCATGAAAGCCAGTGATAAGGCCCGCCTCTTCCAGCGTGCGCACGCGCCGCAGACAGGGCGGCGCCGAGATCCCGACCCGCTTGGCCAGTTCGACATTGGTCATGCGGCCATCGGCCTGCAGTTCAGCCAGAATCTTGCGATCAATGGGATCAAGCTTGCTGCCTGACATACGTTACACTCCTAGAGATTTGCGCCTTATGTAAGCTGAAGGCAGTTCGTGCGCAATAATATTTCAAAGCTGCGCAATTTTTTTGTCATCTGTCTGCCCAGATCAAAGCCCCTTGTGCCTGCGCCGCAACTGCATAAATTGCGCCCATACTGATATGCAGGAAGGACCACTATCATGAGCGACACCCGCCATACGCGGCTTTTGATCATCGGCTCGGGGCCAGCGGGATATACAGCGGCGGTATACGGCGCGCGCGCCATGCTCTCGCCGCTCCTGGTGCAGGGCATTCAGCCCGGCGGGCAGTTGACGATCACCACTGATGTCGAAAACTGGCCCGGCGATACAATGGTCTCGGGGCCGGATCTGATGGTACGCATGGAAGCCCATGCCCGCGAAGTGGGGACAGAGGTGGTCTCGGACCATATTTCTTCGCTGGACCTGTCGCACCGCCCTTTCACCGCCACGGGCGACAGCGGCACAACCTACACCGCCGATGCGGTGGTGCTGGCCACAGGGGCGCAGGCGCGCTGGCTGGGCCTGCCCTCGGAAGAAGCGTTCAAGGCACGCGGTGTATCGGCCTGCGCCACCTGTGACGGGTTCTTCTATCGCGGGCAGGAAGTGGTGGTGATCGGCGGCGGCAACACTGCGGTCGAAGAAGCGCTGTTCCTGACCAATTTCGCGACCAAGGTGACACTGGTGCATCGTCGCGACAGCCTGCGTGCTGAAAAAATCCTGCAACACCGGCTTCTGAACCACCCCAAGGTACAGGTAATCTGGGATCACACCCTTGACGAAGTTCTGGGCGAAGTTGACGGCGCGGGCGTGCAAGCCGTCCGCCTGCGTCATGTCAGCAGTAGCGAGACACAGGACATTCCCTGCACCGGGGTGTTCATCGCCATTGGTCACAGCCCGGCGAGCGAGCTGGTCAAGGATCAGTTGAAGATGCAGGAAGGCGGCTATGTCTGGGTCGAACCCGGCAGCACGCGCACATCTGTGCCCGGTGTCTTTGCTGCGGGCGACCTGACCGATCACATCTATCGTCAGGCAGTGACAAGCGCCGGCATGGGCTGCATGGCCGCGCTGGATGCGGAAAAATTCCTGGCCGAACAGGACTGATCGCTGCGCGGGCGGGGCCGTTCAGGCCAAGGAATGCACCTGCGCCCAGCGATGCAGCATGTCTTGCTGCATCGCGCGCGCTGCGCGTGCCCATTCCACCGTTCCGTCAGGGCGATCCACCGAGCCGCCCGCCACGCTGCTTCGGCGCGCCAGATCGGCCGAACACATTGCAAAGGCCAGATCCCGCCCCCCCGGTGCCGCCAGATAGCCGCCAAGCACCGAAACGAAGAACAGCGTGCCGGTCTTGGCGCGCACATCAAGTCCCGCATTCGAGACCACGCGCCCATTGGTATCGCGAAAGGGGTGCTCGCGCAGCAAGGTGCGCAGCGCGCTATCCTGCCCGGCACGCCGGAACATGTTGCACAGATCAACCATAGAAACCCGCGACGCGGCCCCAAGGCCCGAGTGATCGACCATACGCAGGCTGGACATGCCATAACGCTGCTGCGCCCAGCCCGACATCTGCGCGCCCGACGCGGCCAGCCCTTGCGGCGCGCGGCCTGCCTGCACGCTGCTGGCCATCAGGCCGATCGCTTCGGCGGTGATGTTGGTGGAAAACCGCAGCATGTCGCGCAGCATTTCACTTAACGCGCGCGAGCGATGCGTGGTCAACGCCTGTCCCTGCGGCTGGCTGTGCGTGATCCGGGGCGCTGGCAGGGTGATCCCCTGCCCCGTCGCAAGCGCGCGAAACGCCTGACCGGCATACAGTTCGGGCTGGCGCACAGGCAGCCAGCGCGAGCCGGAATTACCAAGCGCCGCGCCCGCCACGGTCCATTCATCAACGCCCTCGCCTCTGCGATAGGTGTAGATCGGGCTGGCGCGCCTGACCACCTGCATCCGCGCCATCTGGATGTCAGGGCGATGGCGGTCTGAACGCGCATCCATCGTGATCGTGTAACCACCCCCGCTGGCGCGCGCCCAGCCGAAATGAACGCGGTTGAAGTTCAGGTTCAGCCCTGACACGGTTGCGTTGTAACCCGCTTGCGGCGCCTGATCATCGGCGATTTCCGGAACAAAAGGCAGCGCGCCGCCCCATACCAGAAACTGCCCCTCGACCCGGCGCAGCCCGGTGCGCGCCAGCGCGGCAGCCATCTGCGCCAGATCATCGGTGCCCAGCGTCGGATCGCCGCCGCCCGCCAGCACCAGATCTCCCTTCAGAACACCGTCAGTGACAGGGCCGGTTGCGATGACGCGGGTGGCGAACTGATAGGCACCGCCCAGAACCTCCAGCCCGTAAAGCGCCGTAACGGCCTTTGCCACGCTGGCCGGTGGCAGAGGCGCATTCGCGCCGCGCCCTTCCAGCAGATTGCCGCTGCCGACATCCATGACCGCATAGGACAGATCCCCGCCCAGCCCAGCGCGCGCAACAATCCGGTCAGAAGGCTGTGCCGGGCGCAGAGAGGGGCGCGGCGAACGTTCGGGCGCTTCGGCGCAGGCGGGCAATGCCCCAAGCGCACCGGTCGCGCAAAGTAGTCGCAAGACTTCGCGTCGTGACCGCAGCATCGCGTCCGTCATGAAGACCCTCTCCCGAAAATATCTTCTTATCAATCCATCAATACCGACACCGGCCCGCGCGCAGAACAGGCGCGGATTCGGGCGATGTTAACCTCGATTCGGAGTGTTTCGAAACAAAATTCCGTTTGGACAGATAACGAAAACACATCGTTTCCAGACTGGCAACAACAGCCTGTCACCAGCCCCCGGCGGCGCGGATCTGGGTGGACGAAATATCGCGCATGGGAATGGTCAGGAACAGCCAGGCCGGCGCGTGCATCCGGGCCAGCATCGGGGCGGCGCGCGGTGACAGGCGCGCCTGCGCGAAGCTGCGCGCCGCGACCGAAGTCAGCGCATTACGCTGCTGTCCGGGGCGGGCAATCACGGCAACGGGCACATTGCGCATGATCCAGCGCCAGTTCTCCCATCTGTCCAGCCCGGCCAGATTATCGGCCCCCATGATCCAGACGAACCGGCGCTGCGGATAAAGGCGCCCCAATTCGCGCAACGTGTCCGCTGTATAGCGCGTGCCCAGCTTCGCCTCGATATCGGTGACATGGATACGCGGGTCATTGACCAGCGCGCGCGCGCGCGTCAGGCGCTGCGGCAATGGTGCCGGGCCGTTCTGTTTCAGCGGATTGCCCGGCGAGACCAGCCACCAGAGCTGGTCCAGCGCCAGCGCGCGCAAGGCATGTCGGCTGACATGGGCATGGCCATGATGCGCAGGGTCGAAAGAACCGCCGAACACGCCGATCACCGCCCCTTTGGGGGCGTTGGGCAGGTTATGGCGCGGCAGGACTGACACCGGGCGACCCTTTCATCTGTTCTGGCTTGCGTGGCGCAGATCATGCCAATAGGCGCGCGCTTTGGCGAAAGCAAGTCTGCCAAGCCGGCTTTTGCAGCGAACACGGATGAAGCACAGCACGAGGGGTGATGGTACCGCCTCCCCGGCTTGAACGGGGGACCTCTGGATCCACAATCCAGCGCTCTAACCAACTGAGCTAAGGCGGCACGCAAGGGCGATTTAGCGCCCGCGCCCTACAAATGCAATAGGGCAACGGGTTGAAAAATGCCGTTGCGCACCGTAACGCTTTGGCGCAGACACGCAATCGTACAGGGGCGCGCAGCATGGGTATCAATTCCGAAAGCGACATTACCGCCAATCTTCAGATCGGCCCAACCGATCTGGGCATGGTGCGCATCTATATTGCGGGGGAAGGCATAGACCTGCCGCTGGATTTCGACCCCGACGAGGCCGATGAAATCGCCGAGGAACTGCGCGGCGCGGCACAGGCGGCGCGGGGTTTGGGCAAACCGCCGAAGAAGCGCAAATAAGATCAGGCATGTCTGCTGCGCCAAGGCGCGCAGGCGAGCTTTCAAGTGCGAAACACCCAATTGCATGCAATGCCGCGCTGCTGACACAACTGATGCAACGTCAGATGTGACCGCTCACGCACCACCACCAACGCCTGACACGGCGCAAACCCGATCAGGTTTGTGCATTGCGGCCTTCGCGCAGCCACGCCCCCACGGCCAGCCCCGCTGCCAGCAACAGCCAGACCCAGCCGGGCAACAAGGCGGCGCTGCGCAGATCGGTGGTGACATAGGCATCGCGCGGCGTCACACCCAGCCAGCCGCGCCCCGCCGCCGCGCGGCCTTCGCGGATCTGTCGCAGATCGGGCAGACCATCCTCGATCCGCACCACACCCCCGCGATTGTGATCGATCAACGGGCGCAGCTTGTCTGCTGTGGCGATGGTTTCCTCGAACTCGCGCGGCGCGCTGGGACCAAGCGCGGCGGCAGCGCTCAACTCTCCTTCCTGCAACAGATACAACCCGAATTCAGGGGCATCCCATTCGGCGCGATACGCGCCCGGAGCATGTTCGTGCATGGGCAGTGTGGTTTCGGTCCCGTCAGGCGCGGTGATGGTGACATCGCCGACCGCGTCACCAAGGCTGTGGCGTGAAATGATCAGGCGCTGGCCGTCAGCTTCGGCGCTCAGGGTCTCTTCCTCCAGCTCTGGCTCCTTCATCATCCAATGTGCCAGCCTGCGCAGCAATTCCAGCTGCGGCCCGCCGCCTTCGAAACCGCGATCCCACAGCCATGTCTGATCCGAGGCCAGCAGCGCCAGCCGCCCCGCGCCCACCCGATCCAGCATCAATAGCGGACGCCCATCCGCGCCTGACATCACCACCTGACCATCCAGCGGTTCCACCTCGATCTGGCGGAACCAGCGTCCCCAGGCGGGATTGCCATCTGCATCTGGCGGGGCCAGCTCGCTCAGCCCCGCTGTCACCGGATGGCGCGCACCCAGTTCGGTTACCTGCGGGCGGAACCCGTCCTCGATCACCCGCGCGGTGGGGCGGGCGGGAAACACCTCGCCCAGAGGCGACCGCCAGATCGATTCTGCCCCGGCAAATTCCGGCCCGCCCACCACCAGCAGCGCGCCGCCATCCTGCACATAGCGGGCGATATTGGCGAAATAGGCATTGGGCAGAATACCCCTGCGGCGATAGCGGTCAAAGATGATCAGATCGAACTCATCGATCTTTTCGATGAACAGCTCGCGCGTGGGAAAGGCGATCAGCGACAATTCATCGGCGGGCACGCCATCATGCTTGTCGGGCGGGCGCAGAATGGTGAAATGCACCAGATCCACCGCCGGGTCGGATTTCAGCAGGTTGCGCCATGTGCGCTGGCCTGCATTCGGTTCGCCCGAGACCAGCAGCACGCTCAGCCGGTCGCGCACGCCATTGATCTGGATGATGGCGGCATTGTTGCGGGTGGTCAATTCGCCGGGCGCCTGTTCCAGTTCGAACTGGATGACATTGATGCCGCCGCGATCCAGCGTCATCCTGATGGGGATCTCTGCCCCCACCGGAACCTGTGTGGTCTGGCGCGGACCGCTGTCGATGCGGTAATGCAGCGTGGCGGTATTGCCCGCCTCTGGCGGCACGGCGCCCTGATCCTCGACCTCCAGCGTCATCGAGATCGGCTCACCCAGTATCGCGAAAGAAGGCGCGTTGCGGATGATCAACCGCCGGTCCCAGTCAGAGCGCTGCCCACTCAGCAGCAGATGCGCCGGGGCGGGGATCGAAAGCGGCAACTCCGCGTCATGCACCTGCCCGTCAGAGATGATGAACACCCCTGCCAGCCGGTCGCGCGGCAGTTCGGCCAACGCCTCGGCCAGGGCGGTGTTGATCTGGGTGCCGGTATTGCGCGGACCATCGCCCACAGTGACAAGCCGCGTGTCCAGCGCGCTTGCCTGCAATTCAGCCGTCAGATGCGCCAGCGCCTCGGCGGTCTGCGCATCGCGCCCGCCTATGCGGTTTGACGCTGTCTCATCAACCACCACCAGCGCGATATCCTGCAACGCATCGCGTTCCTCGATTTGCAGCGACGGGTTGGCCAGCGCCGCCACCAGCGCCAGCCCCGCCAGACCGCGCAGCCACCAGCCGCGCAAGCCCTGCCACAGCGCCAGCACCGCGATGGCCAGCGCCAGCCCGCCCAGCGCCCATAATGCCCAGACCGGCAACAGCGGCGCTAATATGATCTCTTGCGCGCCCGTCATTGCCCCAGCCTTTCCAGCAGCGCAGGCACATGCACCTGATCGGATTTGTAATTTCCGGTCAGCACATGGGTGATCAGATTGACCCCGAAGCGATAGGCCATTTCGCGCTGGCGCTCGCCCGTGATCCCCTGCCCGATGCGAAACATCGGCAGGCCGCTTTCATCCACCGCCCAGGCGGCGGCCCAGTCATGCCCGCCAATGATCACCGGCGTCACCCCGTCATTGAGGTTGCGAAACGGCATCCCCTCGGCCAGTTCGGCATCGGGCGGCCCGGCCTCGACCCAGACATCGCGCCCGGTATGGCGGCCCGGAAATTCCTGCATCAGATAGAAGGTGCGGGTCAGCACATGATCATCGGGCACAGGTTCCAGCGGCGGGATATCCAGCGCGCGGGCAATCGCCTGCAGGCGGCGCGCTTCCGGCGTGGTGCGGGTCAACCCCGCCAGTTCGGCATCGCGGGTGTCGAACATGATCATGCCGCCCCCGCGCAGATAGCTGTTGAGCCTGGCATAGGCGCTGTCTGACGGGATCGGCATGTCCTCGGTGATCGGCCAGTAAAGGAACGGAAAGAAGGTCAGCTCGTCGCGTTCAATATCAACGCCGATCGGCGCGCCGGGTTCGACCGAGGTGCGCAGCCGCAGCACCTGCCCCAGCCCGCGCAAGCCAGCCTCTGTCACCTGATCGACGCGCGCATCGCCCGTCAGCACATGCGCCAGCACCACTTCGGATGTGGCGACCCGCGCAAGCCGGTCATCATCGGCGCTGGCCTGTGGGGCCGCCAGCAGCATCGCCACCAGCCCCAGCGCAGCAACCGCCCCGCGCCGCAACCGCCCTGAAACCCACAGCGCCGCCAGCAAATCCACCATCAGCGCGCCGAAAGCAATCAGCAGGAACAGCGAGGCCAGTTCACGCTCCTGCGCGACACTGTCGCGCTCGACACTCACAGAGGCCGGCCAACCCGCGCGCAAAAGCTGCATATCCGCCTGACCGACATTCAGCGCGAAACTGCCCGCCGCGCTGGAATAGATCCCCGGCGGAAGGGTCTGGGAAAAGGCACGATCCGCAAGCTTGTCGCCCTCGACCACGGGCGCGCTGCTTGCATCCAGCACCTGCCCGAACCCGTCCAGTGCGCGCTGCGGCTGCCACTGAAGCGCGGCCAGCTCATCGACATCCGGTGCCGCTGGCCGGGTCGACACTGCCAGCCGTTCCAGCATCTCGACGAACAGCCCCGACAAGGGCAGCCCGGACCATTCGGAATTGGCGGTGGTGTGGATCAGCACAACCTGACCATTGCCGCTGAATTTGCGCGTGATCAGCGGGGTGCCATCGGCGAGCGAAGCGATGGTGCGATCCGACAGGAACGGGTCGGGCTGGGCCAGCACCTGCGCGCTGATCGTGACCTCGTCGGGGATGCGCAGCCCTTCAAAGGGCGAGCCTTCTGCAAAGTCGCGCAGATGCTGCGGTTCGCCCCAGCTCATCGCGCCACCAACCGTGCGCCCGCCGATGCGCAGCCGCACCGGCATCAGCGGGTCTTCTTCGCTGCGGGCGACGTCGCTGGCCGCCAGCCGGGGACCGGCAAAGCGCAACAGCATCCCGCCATCATTTACAAAATCCAACATCTGGGCGCTCTCAACCTCGGATAACCGCGCGACGTCTACCAGAATCACGACATCAGGCGAGGTCAGCAGCAGATCATCCACAGATGGGCTTTCAATCAGTTCGGCCACCGGCGACAGCGCCTGACGCAGATAGAAGAAGGGCGACAGCAGATCCAGCCCCTCGCGCCCTTCGCGCCCGGTCAGAAGCGCCACCTTGCGCCGTTGCAAGGCATCATCGGTCAGCGCCACTGCCCCCGCACTGCGTTCGCCCCCGATCTGGAAGCGTGCGATGCGGTTGCGCAGTTCCGGCTGCAAGGTCAGATCCATCCGCGCCTTGGTCGCGCCATCGGCGAAGCCCGCGCTGCCGCTGGCCAGAATGCGTTCAATCCCCGCCGGGTCGCGCCCGGTTGCGGTGATCTGCACCTCTTGCGCGGGCAGGCCATCGGGGCGATGGGCGGTGATTTCGACCACCCCGTCGCGCAGCACGGGCGGGGCCAGCGCCAGCGGCACGCGCGAGGTTTCAAACGCCGTGACCGCGCCGCGCGTCTGAAGCTGGTCCAGCAGCGCGGCGCGATAGGGGTGGTCCAGCCCGTCCGACAGCCAATAGCTGTCAAAACGATCTGGCAGGGTTTCAGCCCAGGCCGCGATCTGCGCCGCATCCGCCACAAAGGGCGCAGGCTGGATCGCGGGCAGCCGGTCAGCCCAGTAGTCAGCCGCGCGAAACCCGCTATGGACGGAAGGCAGATCGGTCAGCGCGACCAGATCAACCGGGCGGCCCATGCGCTGCGCCTCGCGCAGAATCTCGGCCATGCGGGCCTCGCGCTGCGGCCAGTCCCGCGCGCTGGCCCAGCTGGCATCGGTGATCACCAGCAGCGGCCTGTCACTTACAATGACTGGTTGCGGGTTCAGGACCGGGCCGGAAAAGGCAAGGATCAGCGCCGCCACCGCCAGCGCGCGCAGCGCCAGCAGCCACCAGGGGGTGCGGTCGGTTTCGGTCTCGGTGTCCTTCAGCCCGATCAGCAGCGCAACACCGGGAAAGCGGTGGATGACCGGCGCAGGCGGGATCGCGCGCAGCAGCCACCACAGCACCGGCAGCGCCAGCAGCGCCAGCAACAGCGCCGGTGTTGCAAAACCGATGGGACCAAGCGTCAGCATCAGATCCGCCCCCGCCCTGCATCAACAAGCTGCCACAGCCCCATCAGCGCAGTAGCCGGGGGCTGATCGGTGTGGTGGGTCAGCACCTGCCAGCCCGTGGCGCGGGCAAGACTGGCCAGCATTTCCTTGCGCTCGGCCAGCCGCGCGCGGTAACGCGCCTGCAAATCCGCCGCGCGCAGGGTTTCATGGCGCAAGCCCCCCGCCATAGAGGTAAAGATCGACCGCCCCTGATAGGGGAATGCCTCTTCGGCCGGATCCAGCACATGCAGCAGAACGCCGCGCACGCCGCGATCTGCCGCCTGCCCCACTGCCTGCCGCACCGCTTCCGGCGCGCCCAGAAAATCCGACAGGAACACAGCCTGCGAATGCGGGGGCAGTTCCGCCAGAGGCGGGCTGCCGTAATCCGCCGCATCGGCTGCGCCACACAGATGCGCGGCCAGCGGGTCAAGCTGCGCGCGCCCGCTGCGCGCAGGCAGATCGGGCATCAGCCCCACCCTTTCGCCCCCCTTCAGCAGCAGCACCGCCAAGGCCAGCGCCAGAAGCTGCGCGCGCGCGGCCTTGCTGGGCCGCGATTTGTGCCCGCTGAAACCCATCGCCTGCGAGTGATCCACCCACAGCGTGACCGCCTGCGCCGCCTGCCATTCGGTTTCGCGCACGAAATGCACATCTGCCCGCGCCGAGCGCCGCCAGTCGATCCGCGCGCCCCAATCAGACGCCGTGGCCTGCCGGTATTGCCAGAATTCATCGCCCGCGCCTGAACGCCTGCGCCCATGCACCCCCGGCAGGACGGAAGCCGCCAGATGCTCTGCCTGCGCCAGCAGCGCGGGCAGCGCAACCGCCAGCGCTTCGGCGCGGCTGCGGAACTCGGCAAGACCAGGCGCTGGGGTCAAGCCGCATCCTCCAGCCCGGTGGCCTGCTGTGCTACCTGATCGATCACATCCCCCAGCCGCACCCCTTGCGCGCGCGCGGTAAAGCCCAGCGCCATGCGGTGCGACAGAACGGGCCGCGCAAGTGCTGCCACATCAGCGACCGAGGGTGCCAGCCGACCATCAAGCAGCGCCCGCGCCCGCACCGTCAGCATCAGCGCCTGCGCTGCGCGCGGCCCCGGCCCCCAGCTGACAGCGTCCTGCACGATCTGCGGTGCATCCGGGGTGTCGGGCCGGCAGGCACGCACCAGATCCAGTATCGCCTCGACCACAGAGTCGCCCACAGGCATGCGCCGCAGCACCCGCTGCGCGTCCAGCAGATCACCGGCAGAAAACACTTCATGCGCGCGGTCTTCCTCCAGCCCGGTGGTGGCCAGCAGGATGTCGCGTTCGGTGTCGCGGTCGGGATAGGTGACATCGATCTGCACCAGAAAACGGTCAAGCTGGGCTTCGGGCAGTGGATAGGTGCCTTCCTGTTCAATCGGGTTTTGCGTGGCCAGAACATGGAAGGGCCGCTCCAGCCGGTGATGCGTGCCCGCGACCGTGACCTCGCCTTCCTGCATCGCCTGCAACAGCGCGGCCTGCGTGCGCGGGCTGGCGCGGTTGATCTCATCGGCCATCAGCAACTGGCAGAAGATCGGCCCTTCGATGAAACGAAAGCTGCGCTTGCCATCCTCGGCCACATCCAGAACCTCAGACCCCAGAATATCGGCGGGCATCAGATCGGGGGTGAACTGGATGCGGCTTCCCTTCAGCCCCATAACGGTCGACAGCGTGTCCACCAGCCGCGTCTTGCCCAGGCCCGGCAAGCCGATCAGCAGCCCGTGGCCACCGCACAGCATGGCCGTCAGCGTCAGATCAACGACATTGGTCTGGCCGATGAACCGGCGGTTGATGCTGGCGCGCGCCTGGGCCAGCTTTCCGCCCAAGGCTTCAATCCGGGCCACGAGGTCAGTATCAGTGGTCATGCGCATGCTCCGTTTCGGGGGATGATTTTCTGCTCTGGCATCATATGTGTTAGTGTAGAGTTATCGCACAGGACACCAATGACAAAAACCACGCATGAACAAAAGACCGTGACACCTTCGGCCGATGCGCTTGCACAGGCGGCAAAGTCCGCCAGCAAGGGCAAGGGTCTGCCGCCGGTGGATAAATGGAACCCGCCCTTTTGCGGCGATCTGGATATGCGCATCGCCCGTGACGGAACATGGTTCTATCAGGGCACCCCCATCGGGCGGCCCGCGCTGGTGCGGCTGTTTTCCACCATCCTGAAGCTGGAAGACGGACGCTACTACCTTGTCACACCGGTCGAAAAAGTGGGCATCACGGTCGATGACGCACCATTCGTGGCCGTTGATTTTCAGGTCGCGGGGACAGGCGAGGATCAAAGCCTGACCTTCCAGACCAATGTCGGCGATCTGGCCACTGCCGGGGCGGACCACCCGATCCGCGTTCAACGCGACCCCGAAACCGGCGAGCCATCGCCCTATGTGATGATCCGCGCAGGGCTGGAGGCGCTGATCGACCGCAAAAGCTTTTATCGTCTGGTCGAGCTTGGCCGCCATGCCCGGCATGCGGGCGAAAGCTGGTTCGGGCTTTGGTCGGGGGGGCAATTCTTCCCTGTGATCCCCTCGGCAGAGCTGGAACTGCGCTGATCCGGCACGCCCGGACGCCCCTTGCGCCGCGCAGTGCGACACTGCACTTCCGCAATATAATTACGACTATAGGCGCATTTTTGACGCAAAATTACGCACGTCACTTGCTTTCAAGGCCGCGATCAAGTATTGCTGCGCTGCAACATGATGCCGGATTCGGCGCTGCAAAAGGCAAATAGCGATGTTGGACAACGCAATGACAGACAACCTTCCCCGCGGCACGATCTGCATCGAGGATCTGGAAATCGGCATGATGCGCTATCTGCGCAAGGAAATCACCGACCGCGATATCGAGCTGTTTGCCGAGGTTTCAACCGACCGCAACCCCGTGCATCTGGATGATGACTACGCCCAGGACACGATTTTCGAAGGCCGCATCGCGCATGGCATGCTGACCGCCGGGCTGATTTCAGCCGTGATCGGCGAACAGCTTCCGGGCCACGGCACCATCTATATGGGCCAGACGCTGAAATTCCTCGGCCCGGTGCGCCCCGGCGATGTGGTACTTGCCGAAGTCACCGTGCTGAATATCGACTATGCAAAGCGCCGCGTCACTCTTGATTGTCGCTGCCGTGTGGGTGATAGGACTGTGCTGAAGGGGGAAGCCACTGTGCTGGCCCCAAGCCGGAAATTCGACTAGGTCAGGGGCGCGCATATGCCCCGCAGGGGGCAGATGCAGATATACAGCCACTGGCGGGAACTGGACGCACAGGCCAAGGGCGCATCCGTGGCGATGGGCAATTTCGACGGCGTGCATCTGGGCCATCAGCATGTGATCGGGCTGGCACGCCGCCCCGACGCCCCTTTGGGCATCATCACCTTCGAGCCGCACCCGCGCGAGGTCTTTGCCCCAAACGCCCCGCCCTTTCGCCTGATGAATGCCGAAAGCCGCGCCAACCGCCTGACGCGGATGGGGGTAGAGCGGCTCTATCAGCTTCCTTTCGGGCCGGAACTGGCAGGGCTGACGCCCGACGCCTTTGCCCGCGATGTGCTGGTGCAGGGCTTGGGCGTGCGCCATGTCGTGGTGGGGCAGGATTTCTGTTTCGGCAAGGGGCGCAAGGGCACGGCCACCGATCTTGCAGAATTTGGCCGCGCGATGGGGTTTGAAGTCACGATTGCGCCGCTGGTGCAGGATGGCGACAAGGTGTTTTCCTCGACCGCGATCCGCGACGCGCTGTCACAGGGCCGCCCGCGCGATGCTGCCGCGATGCTGGGTCACTGGCACCGCATCGATGGCGAGGTGCTGCACGGTGCCAAGCGCGGGCGCGAGCTGGGTTATCCGACCGCGAACATGTCCATCACCGGGCTGCACCCGCCGCGCTTCGGGGTCTATGCCGTGCTGGTTGATGTGCTGGGCGGGCCGCATCAGGGCAGCTATCACGGCGTGGCTTCGGTGGGCGTGCGCCCGATGTTTGGGGAAAACCTGCCCAATATCGAGACCTACATCTTTGATTTCGACGGCGATCTGTATGGCACGCATCTGTCGGTCGCACTGGTCGAACATCTGCGCGATGAAGCGCGGTTTGACAGTCTGGACGCGCTGGTTGCGCAGATGGATGCCGACAGCGATCAGGCGCGGCGCATTCTGGCGCAGCTGCCCTGACGTCCCGCCTGCGGCAGTGCCGAGCATCTTGAAAGCCGTCGGGCCATACTGGCCAGTGCAGCGCGCGGCAGGCAGGCAATGAGATGACGCAAAGATTGACATGATCCGGCAAAGGCGGCACCAGATAAAGAAGCATCCCCCGCCCGGAGCACAAGATGTTCGACACGCTTCCCCAGATTGACGCACCTTTCGGGCTGATTGTCGCGGCATTTCTGGGGTTTTATGCGCTGGTCTGGCTGATCCGGCGGCTGTTTGCAGGGCCGCGCAAACCCCGCGACATGCGTGACCCGAAGGTCCAGCTTGACGCGGTCAAGCGCGTGGGGTTCGAGCCGGTGGCGCTGATGAACAAGGGCGAATACCGCGTGTTGCGCCAGCTTGATACGATCGTGGCGCGGATGGGGGGCGAGTTTCGCGTAATGGCGCAACCCAATCTTGGCGAATTCCTGCGCCCCGACCCTGACGCGCCAAAGATCCGCCGGATCGAGGGGCATGGCGCAACCAACAGCAAGCGGGTTGATTTCCTGATCATCGACAGCGCCGGATATGGCGTGCTGGCGGTAGAGGTGCAGGGCAGCGGGCATTATCTGGGCAGCACCGCGCATCTGCGCGATGCGGTCAAACGCGAAGCCCTGCGCAAGGCGGGGATCGCGCTGATGGAAATCACCCCCGGAATGACACCGGGCGAGATTGCGGCAGAAGCCACCGGCAAGCTGCAAGCCTACCGCGCGGCCTGAGTTTTTGCGCATTGTCGCATCCGGCGCAGACTTGACCGTCAGGGCAGCGGAACATGCTCTTCGCGATCCTGGGGCGGCAGATCAAAGCGGCCCTGCCCCCAGCGTTCGGCACGCCATTCCTGTTTTGCCGCCTCGATCCGCTCGCGCGAGGAGGCGACGAAGTTCCACCAGATATAGCGCGGGCCGTTCATCGTTACCCCGCCCAGCGCCATCAGCCGCGCGCCCTGCGCACCGGCCTGCACCGTGATCCTGTCGCCGGGACGGAACACCATCATCCGACCGGCCTCGAAGCTCTGTCCGGCAATGCTGACCGCGCCTTCGGTGATGTAAAGCCCGCGATCTTCATGATCATCGGGCAGCGGGAATCGCATGCCGGGGGCAAGCACCACATCCAGATAGAAGGTTTCCGAATGCAGCGTCGCGGGCGCGGATGCGCCATAGGCCGTGCCAAGGATCAGCCGCGCGGTGATGCCGGTATCGGTGATTTCGGGCAGCGCATCCTTGTCGTGATGCTCGAAACTCGGCGCATCATCTTCCTGCGCTTCGGGCAGGGCAATCCATGTCTGGATGCCGAACAGGCTTGACGGCCCCTTGCGCGCGGCTTCCGGGGTGCGTTCGGAATGGGTGACACCGCGCCCCGCCACCATCCAGTTCAGCGCGCCGGGTTCAATGATCTGATCGGCGCCAGTGCTGTCGCGGTGGTGGAAACTGCCGCGATAAAGATAGGTCACGTGCCCAGCCCGATATGCGGATGCGGGCGCACATCCACCCCCTGCCCGGTCAGGAATTCGGCCGGACCGGCCTGATCGAAGAAGATGAACGGCCCCACCATCTGCCGCTTGGGCGCAGGCAGGGCGCGGCGCACCTCGAAGCCGCCAATGTCGCGCGCGCGCGGCACGATCAGGGTTTCGATGGCTTCGGCACCGATCTCATCGGGGCAGCCAGGGTCCAGCGTGGGATTCCAGCTCATCACGCGCACTCCTTTGTTTTGATGGTCTCAAGCGTAGGGCTGCGCGGCGGCGGCGGCAACCAATTCCTGTTCGCCAGAAGTGCATGGCCGTTTCATGCGCCCCGGCGCTTGCAGATGTCCACGCATCTTTGGGGCTGTGACTGGCCACACAGATCGCGGCGCGCCGATGGCTGTGCGCGCAAGCCGGTTCGTCCGCCCTTTTGCCGTCTAGCGCGACACCGCCGCCTTCAGGGCGTGATAGGATGCTTTGGGGGTGCGCTTCATGGTATCGAAATCGACATGAACAAGGCCGAAGCGCCTGGCGTAGCCAAAGGCCCATTCGTAATTGTCCAGAAGCGACCAGTAGAAGAAGCCCTGCAGATTGGCCCCCTCGGCAATGGCCTGACGGGCAGCACCCAGATGTGCGGCGATGTAGTTGCGCCGCACAGCATCCGCCACCTGACCATCCTGCACATGATCATCCCAGGCCATGCCGTTCTCTGTCACGACAATCGGCAGATCGCCCACATAGTCGCGCGCCATGCGCACCAGCAGGTTGCGCAAGCCCTGCGGATAGATTTCCCAGCCCATCTGCGTCTTGGGCAACGGCCCCTCATGCGCGCGGGTTGCGGGCCAGGCCGCACCCTTGTCATGCGACACGATGGCGCGCGTATAATAATTCACGCCAAGCCAGTCCAGCGGCGCGGCGATGGTGGGCATATCGGCTTCCCAGCCCTGCGGCATGTGGCCCCCCAGCCCATCCAGTACCACTTGCGGGTAGGTTCCGCGCGCGACGGATTCAATGAACCAGCGGTTTGAAATCGCATCGGACAGGTCCACCGCCGCCTCTTCGCCCGGTCCGGCGGGCAGTATTTCGGAAAAGTTCAGCACAATGCCAAGGTTCCTGTGCCCTGCCGCGCGCAGGCGTGCCAGTGCCAGCCCATGCGCCAGCTGGATGTGATGCATCGACCGCGCCGTGGCGCGAATGTCGCGCAGTCCGGGCGCATGGTGGCCTTCGTAATGCGACAGCCAGCTTACGCACCACGGCTCGTTGATGGTGGCGGTGCGGGCGACCCGGTCGCCGATGCGGTCCATCACCACTGCTGCGTATTCGGCAAAGGCTTCGGCGGTCTCGCGGTTGGCCCAACCGCCTTTGTCGGCCAGCGCCGAGGGCAGATCCCAGTGATAAAGCGTCAGATAGGGTGTCAGCCCGCGCTCGATCATGCCATCGACAAGCCGGTCGTAGAAATCCAGCCCCTCGGGGTTGACCGTCACGCCATCGGGCATGACCCGCGCCCAGGAAGTCGAGAAGCGGTAGGCATCCAGCCCGGCATCGCGGATCAGGTCCAGATCCTCTGCCCAGCGAAGGTAATGCTCGCAGGCGCGCGCGCCATCCTCATTGCCCGCCACATTGCGCCCGGTCGCGGCAAAACTGTCCCAGTGGCAGGGGCCGGCACCGCCAAAACCGTGGCCTTCGATCTGATAGGCCGCCGTCGCCGCGCCAAAGACGAAGCCCTTGGGAAAGTCCGAACGCCTGGGCATTGCGGGGTTCGGTTCAGTAAAGGTGGCATCTGACATAATGGTCTTTCTCCAGTTGGGTGCCGACGGACACAGAGGTTCGCAACATATGCTCGTCCCACCATGTTGGGAATCACAATCTGTAACGTTACAGGGCGTGGCTTTCGCTGCCTACAACGTTACAGATTGACTGGTCAACGATAGGTTGTGACAAGAAGGAAACGCAGACCGGGAAAGCAGATATGGTCCGAACCCCTTCTTCGACACAGACACCCCGGAAGCGCCCGACATTGCGGACCATCGCGGAACTCAGCGGGCTGGCGGTGACAACCGTTTCGCGCGCGCTGGGCGATGCGCCGGATATCAGCGCCGAGTCCAAGAACCTTGTGCGCAGGATCGCCCAGGAGGTGGGCTATGTGCCCGACCGGGCGGGCGTGCGGCTGCGCACCGGCCGCACCAATGTCATCGCGGTTGTTCTGCCGATGGATGAAGACGCGCTGAACATGACCTCGCGGCTGGTTGCGGCCATCGCAGGCGCGTTGAGCGGCACGCGCTATCATCTGGTCGTGGTGCCCGAAATGCCGGGCCAGTCGCTGATCGACCCGGTGCGCTATGTGGTGGAAACCCGCTCGGCCGATGCAGTCATCTTCAATCGCATCCAACCACAAGACCCCCGCATTGCCTATCTGCGCGACAAGGGCTTTCCCTTCGCCACGCATGGCCGCTCGGACTGGCATGGCGATCATGCCTGGTTCGATTATGACAATAAGGGGTTCGGGCGTCGCGCCGTCACCTATCTGGTCGGGCGCGGGCGGCGCAATCTCTTGCTGATTGCCCCACCCGATACCGAAACCTATGGTCGCGAGATGCGCGCAGGCGCTGACGCAGCGATCAGCGAACACGGTCTGGCATTGCTTGCACCTGCGGGGCTGAGCAGTGATTCGTCGCGCGCGGATGTGCGAAAGGCCGTTCATGACGCGCTGGCAGCGCAGCCCCGACCCGATGGGGTGATTGTGGCCTCGCCCAATGCCGCGCTGGCCGTCATCGCCGCACTGGAGGATGCGGGCCTGACCATCGGTCGGGATATCGACATCGTCGCCAAGGAAACCTTTCCAATCCTCGATCTTGTCCCGCGCGACATCAAGGTCGAACATGAAGATGTCCGCAAGGCCGGTGCATTTCTTGCCCGCGCGGCATTGAACGAAATCAGTCAGGCGGGCGCATCGCATATGCAGCAGATCGACGCCCCGGTTTTCCCACCTGCTGAAGCACCGCAATCCTGACTTCAAGCGCCTTGGGGTTACTGGTGGTCAAAGGGCAGCGACTTCGGTCGGTGAAACGATCAGTCCGCGCGCCTCTGACCTTGGCTGTTGTTTTCTTGCGCCGCCACCTCATCAGATATGATACAGACTGGACTGTGCCCCAAGAAAAGCGAAAGCGTCCGGGCGTTCTAGCGTCGTGCAATCGATAACGGCGGGCGGATGCCACGTTTTCGTCCTACGCGCCGACGCCTTCATATGCCGCAGATACCGAGGTGTTTGCAGATCTGCGCATCTGCCACATACTGACCTGCATCAAAGACAGGTCAGGAATTCCGCATCAGGCTACAACACGCTTGGGGCGGTACAATTCTGGCCAAGCAGAGTTCGATCAACCGCGTGAGATTTGATTTCGCTAAGGGAGGGGACCGTGGCGAAGACAGACATCATCAAGAAGGCATCCCTGCCCGACCCGGCGGGCCTGTCCACTGGCTGGCAGGCTGCCCGCACCCGCCTTCAGGGGCTGCAAGGGGGTGGGCTGAACATCGCGCATGAGGCGCTCGACCGCCATGTGGCCGCAGGGCATGGCGATCAACCCGCGCTGATCTGGCTGGGCAAGGATGGCGCGCGGCTGGTTCAGAGCTATGCCGATCTGGCTGCCGACGCCGCGCGCTTTGCCAATGCCCTGCGCGCGCATGGCATTCACCCCGGCGAACGGCTGTTCCTGCTCTCGGGTCGGGTGCCGGAACTTTACGCCGCCACGCTGGGCGCGCTCAAGGCGGGGGTGGTGGTCAGCCCGCTTTTCGCGGCCTTCGGCCCGGAACCGGTGCGGGCGCGCATGGAAATCGGCGCGGCCTCGGTGCTGGTGACGACCGCGCAGCATTACAAGCGCAAGGTGGCCCCCTGGCGCGACCAGATGCCGGGGCTGAAGCTGGTGCTGATCATCGGTGATGACGCGCCCGAAGGCTGCGTGGCGCTGGGGCCAGCGATGACCAAGGCGTCTGACCGCTTCGAAACCGAAGCCACCGACCCGGAGGATATGGCGCTTTTGCACTTCACCTCTGGCACCACCGGATTGCCCAAAGGGGTGGTGCATGTGCATCAGGCGGTGGTGGCGCATTCGGAAACCGGGCGGCTGGCGCTGGATCTGCGCCCCGGTGACATCTACTGGTGCACCGCCGATCCCGGCTGGGTCACAGGGATGAGCTATGGCATCATCGCGCCCTTGTGCAACCGCGTGACACTGGTGGTGGACGAGGCCGAATTCGACCTTCAGCGCTGGTATTCCATTCTGGAACGCGAAGCTGTGCAGGTCTGGTACACGGCCCCCACCGCGATACGCATGATGATGCGCGCGGGAACCGAGGCCGCAAAGGGGCATGATTTCAGCGCGCTGCGGTTTCTGGCCTCGGTGGGCGAGCCGCTAAATTCCGAATGTGTTTTATGGGGCCAGCAGGTTTTCGGCCTGCCCTTCCATGACAATTGGTGGCAGTCGGAAACCGGCGGCATCATGATTGCCAACACCGCCGCGATGGACATCAAGCCCGGCGCGATGGGCAAGCCCCTGCCGGGGATCGAGGCCGGGATCGTGCAGGTCGAGGGCGCGCACGTCACCGAACTGCCCGATGGCGAAATCGGCGAACTGGCGCTGCGCCCCGGCTGGCCATCGATGATGCGCGCCTATCTGGGCCAGCCGGAACGCTATGCCAAGGTGTTCAAGGGCGGCTGGTACCTGACCGGCGATCTGGCGATGCGCGACACGGATGGGTATTTCTGGTTCGTGGGCCGCGCCGATGACCTGATCAAATCCGCAGGCCATCTGATCGGCCCCTTCGAAGTGGAAAGCGCGCTGATCGAACATGAAGCGGTGGCCGAGGCCGCGGTGATCGGCGTGCCGGACGAAACCGCGGGCGAGGTGGTCAAGGCTTTCGTCACCCTCAAGGCAGGCTTCGAGCCGGGCGAGGAACTGGAACGCGAATTGCGCGGCCATGCCCGCAAGAAACTCGGCCCCGCCGTGGCCCCGCGCGAGATCGTCTTCCGCGACAGCCTGCCGCGCACACGCTCGGGCAAGATCATGCGCCGCCTGTTGCGCGCGCGCGAACTGGGCCTGCCCGAGGGCGATCTGTCCACGCTGGAGGAGGACGCAAAATGACCAAGGTGAAACTCGACCACGCCCATGCGCTGGATTTGCTGCGCGGCATGATCCGCATCCGCCGCTTCGAGGAGAAATGCTACGAGCTTTACACACAGGAGCATATCCGCGGCTTCCTGCATCTTTATGATGGCGAAGAGGCAGTGGCGGTGGGGGTGTCAGCGGCGCTGGACGCGCGCGACCGCGTGGTCTCCACCTATCGCGAGCATGGCCACGCGCTGGCGCGCGGCATGAGCATGGAATCGGCGCTGGCGGAAATGTATGGCAAGGCCACTGGCTGCGCGGGCGGGCGCGGCGGGTCGATGCATCTGTTTGATGCAGAGACCAACCTCTATGGCGGCAATGCCATTGTCGGCGGCGGGCTGCCGCTGGCGGTCGGGCTGGGCTTGGGCGATGCCATGCAGGGAAATGACCGGGTGACGGTCTGCTTTTTCGGCGACGGCGCGCTGGCAGAGGGTGCCTTTCACGAATCGATGAATCTGGCCGCGCTGTGGAAGCTGCCGGTGTTCTTCGTGCTGGAAAACAACCTATATGCGATGGGCACCGCCGTCGAGCGCGTGCAGGCCAATACCGATTTCGCCGCCCGCGCCGCCAGCTACGGCATGCATGCTGAATCCGTGGATGGCAATGATGTGGTGTCGGTCGAGGCCGCCTCGCGCCGGCTGGTCGAGGCGATCCGCGCCCGCGAAGGGCCGCAATTTCTGGAATGCCGCACCTATCGCACGCGGCCCCATTCCATGTTCGACGCCGAGAAATACCGCGAAAAGGCCGAGGTGGCCGAATGGCGCAAGAAAAGCCCGATCACGCGTTATCAGTCATGGCTGCTGAAAAGCGGGCTGGCGCGCGAGGCCGAGATCGAGGCCATCGAGGACGAAGTCGAGGCGCAGCTCGGAAATGCCGTCGCCGCCTGCGAACAGGCGCCGTGGGAACCGCTGGAGGATCTGACCCGCCATACGGTCGCCGAAACCCGCCCCGAACCGCCCGCGCCGGTCATCCCCGACAAGATGGTCGACAGCACCTATCGCGACTGCTGCCGCGCCGCGATCACTGATGCGCTGCTGCGTGATGAGCGGGTGTTCATGATGGGCGAGGATATCGGTGCCTATGGTGGCTGCTATGCGGTGTCGATGGGGCTGATGGCCGAATTCGGCCCTGATCGCATCCGCGACACGCCACTGGCCGAGGGCGGCTTTACCGGCGCGGGCATCGGCGCGGCGCTTGCGGGCATGCGCCCGATCGTCGAGATCATGACAGTCAATTTCTCGCTTCTGGCGCTTGATCAGATCCTGAACACGGCGGCCAGCCTGCGCCATATGTCGGGCGGGCAATTCGGCGCCCCGCTGGTGATCCGCATGGCCACGGGCGCTGGGCGGCAGCTTGCGGCGCAGCATTCGCATTCGCTGGAAAACTATTACGCACATATTCCGGGGTTGCGGGTGGTCGCGCCTGCCACGCTGGAAGATGCGCGCGGGATGCTGTGGACCGCATTGCAGGAGCCTGACCCGGTGATCATCTTCGAGCATGTGATGCTTTACAACATGACCGGGCAGGTCGCGGAAAATGCCGGGCCGGTGGATATTGATCGCGCCGCCATCCGCCGCGAGGGGCGCGATGTGACACTGATTTCCTGGTCACTGTCGATATGGAAAGCGCTGGAGGCCGCCGAGGCGCTGGCCAGAGACGGGATCGAAGCCGAGGTGATCGATTTGCGCAGCCTGCGCCCGATTGACGATGAAACCATCATGGAATCGATCACGCGCACCCGTCGCGCAGTGGTGGTGGATGAGGGCTGGCGCACCGGTTCGCTGGCCGGAGAGATTGCCGCAAGGGTGCAAGAGCAGTGCTTCTGGCATCTGGATGCGCCAGTGGGTCGGGTCTGTTCGGCCGAGGTGCCGGTGCCTTACCCGAAGCATCTGGAAACCGCAGCATTGCCGCAGGTGGATGATATCGTGGCGGCGGTCAAGGCGCTGCCGGGGGTGGTGAAATGAGCACGTTCAAGATGCCCTCGCTGGGCGCGGATATGGAAGAAGGCACGCTGGTCGAATGGCTGGTCAAGCCCGGTGACAGCGTCGCGCGCGGCGATATCGTGGCGGTGGTCGAAACCCAGAAAGGTGCCATCGAGATCGAGATATTCGAGGCGGGCGAAGTGGCGGAACTGATCGCCGAGCCGGGCCAGACCCTGCCCGTGGGCGCACCATTGGCGCGGATGCGCAAACCCGGCGAGGTGCAGGACGACGCGCCTGCACCCAGGGCAGTGCCGGAATCGCCCAGGACGACCGCCCCGGCGGAGCCGGAAGAAAGCGCCCGCTCGGCGCATCCCACCCACCCACCCCGGCGCGCCTCGCGGGCGCTGCCCGGTGCCAAAGCACCGGGCGGGGCGGATGCAACCGGGGTGCTGGCCTCGCCCGCCGCCAAGGCCCGCGCGGCAGAAGCCGGGCTTGATCTGACCCAAGTCACAGGCTCCGGCCCCGGCGGAGCGGTGTTGCTGGCCGATGTGGAGAATTACCTCAAGACTGCTCCCGCCACAAAAGAGACCCTGGAAACACCCGCCGCCAAGCCAGCCGCCAAGCCCGCAGCGAGGGGCAAGCCGGGGCTGGACATGGCCGAAATGCGCCGCGCCATCGCCACCGCCATGAGCCGGTCCAAGCGCGAGATCCCGCATTACTACCTGTCGCACCGGATCGACCTGCAAGCCGCGCAGGACTGGCTGGGCGCGACAAATGCCGAGCGCAGCCCCGACAAACGCCTGCTGATGGGCGCGCTTCTGATCCGCGCCACAGTGCGCGCATTGGCCAAGGTGCCCGAGCTGAACGGCCGCTTCGAGGGCGCGCACTACACGCCCGCCGAAGATATCCATTGCGGCATGGCGGTGGCCATGCGCGGCGGCGGGTTGATTGCACCGGCGATCATGGATGCGCAGGGCAAGGCACTGGATGAGATCATGGCGGCGATGCGTGACCTTGTCGCCCGCACCCGCACCGGGCGACTTAGAAACAGCGAGATCACGCAGGGCACGATCACCATTTCCAGCCTGGGCGAGACCGGGGTAGATGCACTTTATGGCGTCATCTACCCGCCACAGGTGGCGCTGGTGGGTTTTGGCGCGCCGCGCGCTGAAGCCCTGGCCCATGACGGCGCGGTTGCCGCGCGGGTCTGTGTAACCGCCACGCTGGCGGCTGACCACCGCGTCAGCGATGGCCGCCGCGGGGCAATCTTGCTTGCCGAAATAGACCAATTGCTGCAGGAGCCAGAGACATTATGACCCCAAAAGATATCCGCGCCGCCTTTATCGAGGATCTGACTTCGGTCGCCCCGGACATCGACCCCGACCTGCTGGATGACGACGAACACCTTCAGGACGATCTGGGCCTTGATTCGATGGATTTCCTGAATCTGGTCAGCGCGCTGCACAAGCGTTTCGGCCTGCCGATCCCGGAAGCGGATTATCCCGAACTGGCCACCACCGCGCAGGCCGTGCGCTATCTGGGCAAGGCGCCGGCGGGCTGACAGGCATGACGCGCATCGCAACACGGGCGCTGGCCGCACTGTGGCTGGCTTTGGCGCTGCTATCCGCCAGCGCAGCCTCGGCTGCGGACGGAACTCCAGACGCGAATGGCCCCGTGCTGCATGTGTTCTGGAGCCTGACCTGCCCGGTATGCATCCGCCAGAAACCGTGGATTGACGCGCTGGAGGCCCGTTTTCCGGGCTTGGCCGTGGATGCAATGGAATTGTCGCGATCCGAGGACAACCATGCGCGGTTCGAAGAAATGGCGGCGCAACGCGGCATCCGCGCGGAATTCGTGCCCACGCTGATGCTGGGCAGCGACGTCTGGGTGGGCGACACACCCGCCCAGCGCGCCCAGATCGAGGCGGCAATCGCAGCCACGCTGGCAGGCGTGGAACCCGCCCCGGACAACGCCCTGCGCCTGCCAATCTGGGGCGAGGTCGATGCAGCTGCCGCCTCGCTGGCAGGGGTAACGGTGCTGATCGCCTTTGTTGACGGCTTCAACCCCTGCTCGCTTTGGGTGCTTACGCTGCTACTGGGCATGGTCATCGCCTCTGGGTCGCGCAAGCGCGTGGCGGTGGTGGGGGTCAGCTTTCTGCTGACCACGGCGCTGATCTATGGCGCCTTCATTGCCGGGCTGTTCAGTGTCATGGCCTGGGCCTTCGCGCTGCCTTGGGTCCGCTGGGCGGTGGCGCTCTTTGCGCTGGGATTCGGGTTGGTCAGCATCAAGGACTATTTCTGGCACGGACGCGGGGTCAGTTTTTCCATTCCCGAAGGGCAGAAACCCGGCATATATGCCCGCATCCGCCAATTGCGTCAGCAAGATCTTGGCACGCCCGCGCTGATTACCGCAACGGTTGGCATGGCTGCTGGGATCGCACTGGTGGAACTGCCCTGCACGGCAGGGTTTCCGGTGATCTGGTCAGGGATACTTGCTGAACGGGGCGTGATCGCCGGGGCGGGTTTCTGGGGGTTTCTGGCGCTTTACGTGCTGATCTATCTGGGCGTCGAGCTGGTGATATTCGCCGTTGCGGTGACCGGGATGAGTCTGGGGCGCATGGGTGAACGCCACGGCCGCGCGCTCAAACTGGTCGGTGGCATGGTCATGGTGGCGCTGGCCGGGGCACTGGCGCTGAAACCGGGGCTGATGGAGGATCTGACCGGCTCGCTGCTATTGTTCGGCGCAGCGCTTGGTGTGGCGTTGGTCGTGCTGATGCTTCATGATCGCACTCGGCTTGACGCTTGAATCGGGCCGGGGGTTTTCACCTGGCGCGGCCTGAGCGGCCGCTTCCGGGACCATCGAGCAACACAACAACTGTCTGGAAAGGACCGCCTGCATCGCATCATTCACGGTGATACCCGCGATATAGGTCAGGATTGCCTGACAACTATGATCGGACTGCGTCTTGGCATGCGGGGGGGGGCGCTCATCATACCCTGTTTTCTGAAAGACAGTTCGAGCTCGCCTTCGAAAGAACTGTGTATGATAAAGCGTTTCGACTTTTCGTTGAATCGCCTTCAATGCTTTAACCTTTTGTTCTGTCGCAATTTCGAACCAAAAAAGTCTGTCAACTTTTTCTGAAATTGCTTTAGCAGCGCATGGCCACAAAATTCTGCGCGGTATTCCCTTCGAATTCGCAGATATGCTGGGCATCATTCTTCATCGTGATGCGGTCGAAGACCCCGACCTTGGCCCGGCATTCGGGGCCGCGCGGCTGGCCGCGGCGTTCCGGGCAATCGTCGCGCTGGCGGCAACACCGCTGATCAGCGTGGGCTTGGGGGCGACAAGCCATGTGTTCCGGGTGCAGGCGGTCGTCCAGCCGCTTTGCACCTTGTTCATCCTGTCACGACCCGGACTGCCTGCGCAAACAGCGTTCGAGGCAGATTTCCGAAAGGCGGTGCGACATGGATGACTGATGCGATGTTGCGAGGGTGCCGACCTTCACATCAAAACCAAGTAGTTTTGTCGGAATAGACTGGATCAATCGCACAGAAGGCAGTATAAGCGCTTCAAGCTTCACGGACATGTCGATGCAACCCGCCGCTCTTGCCCCATTTTCCACGCCCTCGGCACCGGGACATACGCCGGCGCTGACATTGTTGCGCCTTCTGATGCGGCAATGCCGCGCAAAGGCGCGGGTCGAGGTGTTCGAGACCTGCAGGCTGTTGATGCATAACCCGCGCGAGGGAGCGCAGGATTATGCCGATGCATTGCTGCGCATTCTGGGTCAGGCCTTGCCAAAAGGGCCGGTGATCCATGATCTGCGCGCGCAGGAGCGGTCTTTTGACGAGAACTGGCTGCTGGCATTGTTCGCGGCGCTGGGGCGCGACGACCATTCCAGCGCGACCTTTCTGCTGCGCGCAAGACTGCCGCTGCATCTGCGCCGCCCCGTGGGCTGGCTGGCTGCGGAACTGGTGCAGCGGATGGAGGCAATGACCGAGCGAAATCCTCAAGCTTAGAATCTTTCTAAAAGTCCTTGCATCGACCTCTCTGCTGCGCTATCTGTAATCCCAAGCGGATAGCCAGCCAGTTGCCAGCCAGTTCCGTGTTGTCATTCTTCAGGATATCATAACACGAAATGGAGGGGTCATGACCCAGACAGCAGAACAATTGACACCCAGCGCGAAAGAAGCAATTTGCGAAGCGCTCAATCAGGCCGTGGCCGAAACCGCTGTCACCACGATGCTGGCACAGAATTTCCACTGGAACGTGACCGGCATGGCCTTTGGCCCGCTGCATGACCTGTTCCAGAAGATTTACGAAGATCATTTCACTGCGCAGGATGATCTGGCCGAGCGCATCAAGGCACTTGGTGGCCATGCCGAAGGGCAGTTGTCCGCAATGCTCAAGCGCTCAAAAGTCGACGAACATGACGGCCACGCCCCGGCCGAGGTGATGCTAGAGACGCTGGCCAAAGCGCAGGAAACACTTGCAGCGACATTGGCCGGCACAGCCGCAATAGCCGAAGAACATGGTGATCTTCTGACGCAGGATATGGCCATCGGGCGCGGACAGGTGCATGAGAAATTCGCCTGGCTGCTGCGCGCGCATCTGGGCTGAGGCGATCCGGCCAGTCTATAGCGGGAGCTTGACGCCCTTCTTGTCGCAGCGCCGTTCATAGGCTGCGGCCCAATGGCGGTATTTTCCAAGGTCATTCTGCTGATGCACCAGCATGTCGATAAAGGCCTGCTGGTGCTTTTCTTTTTTCAGCTTCCTGAACATCGACTTCTGCGCCTTCGTCATCGAACAGCCGATGCAATGGCCCTCGCGCCTGAACTTGCAGACACCGATGCAGGGGGAAGGGATTTTGCTCATGCGATGACCTGACGGGCCTGCATTGGCAGGCGGCTGGGTTATTTGGTGAGGATCAGCTTTCCGGCGCGGGTGATGCGCAGCGTGTAGATCTGGCCATCAAGATCAATATGCACTGTGTTGCCATCTTTTGTCAGGCTTTGCGCGCGGTGGATCGGAATGCTGTGGACGGCATGCGCCTTGCATTGCTCGAGAGGTTTCAGGCGTCGGGGATCTTCACGCATATGTCCCACCTTGGCCGGGCGTCGGTCGGATCGCAGGAATAGAGGGCTTGCACATCTGGCGCGCTCCTGGAGCTGGTACTGGATGCGCCGGGCTGACAGGGTGTTCTGGCTAGGCAATGGGTATTATCTGACAGAAACACTTGGCTTTGTCAATCCGTCCTGATCCGGTGTCCGGGATTCAAGCGGCGCACCACAGTCGCAGATGCGCCAGTATTTCACCGTCCTGCAAGGTGAAGGACAGCGCATCTGCGGCGACTGTTCCGCCAGAGGCGAAGCGCTTGTTCAGCGCGGATACGGAAAGCACGGCGCGATCCGTGAGTTCGGTTCAGGCCTTGCCCGAAAATGCGGCAACGGTGCTGGGCAACAGGGTTTTCTGCTCGATGTTCGGGGGAGTTTCTGAAGCCGATCCTGCCAGGGCTGGCAACAGGCAGTCCGACCTGCCCGTCGCCCCCATGCATGCAAGCGGGCCAGCCATGCGCCGAAGCTTCCGCGCGCCCCCCCCTGTGTGAGCGGCTCGGTCAATCGGGAATAGGCCAGCGCGGGTGCGCTGGCCTTCACAACTGCTCGGGTCTCAAGCTGTGATCAGGGGAAACCGACACGATCCCATACGCTGATTGCTGCCCCCTGATTGGTGCCATAGACGGCGACATTGGTGTCGCTGCGCTTGAAATCCACCCAGTCGCGCATTGGACCAGTGATTGTCACACCTTCAACGGCGGGCCATTCATTGTTCTGGTCCGCCAGGATCGACTGAACCGTCGGCGACGTCATGAACTCGATCAGGGCAACGGCATTCTCGGGGTTCGGGGCGTTCGCCAGCACGCCCATGCCGGACATGTTCACATGCGTTCCACGATCATCCTGATTGGGGAAGATCGGCAGCACGCGCGCAGCAGCTTCACGGTCGGCCGGGTTTTGCGAGGTTTGCAGACGCCCCCAGTAGTAGCTGTTGGCCACGGAAAGATCGCATTCACCTGCGGCAACGGCGCGAATCTGATCGGTATCGCCACCCTGCGGCTGGCGTGCCAGATTGCCAAGGAAGCCGCGCGCCCATTGCTCGGCGCCCTCTTCGCCGTGCACCTCGATCATCTCGGCCATCAGCGACAGATTGTAGATATTCGAGGAGGTGCGCAGGCACACTGTCAGACCCAGATCGGGATCGGCCAGATCCTCGTAAGTGTTCACGTTTTCCGGGCGTCCGTTCTCAACATTGTAGTAGATCACGCGGGCGCGTGTGGTCACGCCGAAAAACAGGCCATCGGGATGGCGCAGATCAGCCGGCACCCGCTCTTCAAGCAAATCGCTTTGCACAGGCTGGAACAGATCACGCGCGACCGCCATATGCAGGCGTCCGGCATCCACCGTCCAGAACAGATCGGCGGGGCTGTTCACGCCCTCGGATTCGATCCGGGCGACCAGTTCGTCGCCGGACGCCTCGATCAGGTTCACCTTTATCCCGGTAGCCTCGGTGAATGCCTCGAAGATGGCATAATCAGTGTCGTAGTGACGCGACGAATAAAGGTTGACCTCATCAGCGAAGACAGGAAGCGCGACGCTCAGCGCAAGGGTCGAGACAGCTGCGACTCGAAACATGGAAAGACTCCTTTGATTGTGTCTTGCCTGCCTGGGGCACAGCTTGCCCGCTGGGTTGGCCATTCGGGCAGGCGGATGCCTGCCTCGCGCATCAGTTAACGCATTTCAGAATAGTTGACAAGAACACTCAACAGTCCGTAAAGACAAATTTGTCTCTTATTGAAAGCTGGTCATGACCACCACCTCGGACTCACAACCGCGCCCGTCAAGCCTTGCAAGCTGGCGCCCCTCGCCCTGGACCAGCGTTGCGGTCCTTATCATCGCCGTCATCCTGTTGCCGATCGTGACTGTGCTCAGCCGCGTCTTCGTGTCCTCGGACGGGGTCTGGGCGCAGGTCGCCGATACGGTGCTGCCGCTTTATGTGCAGAATTCGCTGTTCATGGTGGCGGGCGTGCTTACCATCGCAACACTTATCGGGGTGACGACAGGTTGGCTGGTGGCGGCCTATGATTTTCCCGGTCGGCGCGTTTTTGAGTGGGCGCTGATGTTGCCTATGGCAATGCCCGCCTATGTGATCGCCTATGTGTATTTCGACCGGCTAAGCTATTGGGGGCCGGTCCAGACCTGGCTGCGCGGCACGTTCGACTGGGGACGCGGCGATTACTGGTTTCCGCAGATGGCGTCACTGCCAGGGGCAATCGTGCTGATGTCGCTGGTGCTTTATCCTTATGTCTATCTGCTGTCGCGCGCGGCCTTTCTCAGCCAGTCGCAGGACATGATGGATTCGGCCCGCGCGCTGGGGCACAGCCGCGCGCGCGCCTTCCGCAGCGTCGCCCTGCCGATGGCCTGGCCCGCGATTGCCGCAGGCGCGGCTTTCGTCGCGATGGAAACGCTGGCCGAATATGGCGCGATGGTGCATCTGGGCGTGCAGACCATGACCACGGGGATATTCCGCACATGGTTCGGGCGGGGTGCGCCTGTTGCAGCGTCGCAGCTTGCCGCCCTTCTGGTCTGTTTCGTAGCCACCGCTTTTCTGATCGAGCGCGTTATCCGCGGCAGCAGGCGCTTTGATTCGAATCGCGGCGGGCGCTCGCGGTCACTCAAGCGCATGAAACTGGGTCGTGGACAGGCCGCATTGGCCGCTCTGGTCTGTGCTGTTCCGGTCCTTCTGGGTTTTCTGCTGCCAGCGGGCGAATTGCTGCGCCTGTCGATCATCGCAGGCGATCCGTTTTGGGGACCGCGCTTCTTTGCCTTCATCCGCAACAGTGTATTTCTGGCGGGCAGTGCCGCGCTGATACTGATCTGTCTCGCGATTTTCCTAAGTTATGCCCGCCGCCAGCAGGGGGGGATGGCCATCAGCGGCGCGATGCAGGCGGCGTCGATGGGATATGCCATGCCCGGAGCCGTGATCGCGGTCGGCGTACTGGTGCCCTTAGGGTATTTCGACAATACAGTTGACAGTTTCATGCGTGCCAATTTCGGCATCTCGACGGGCCTGCTGCTAAGCGGCACCATCGTTGCGCTGCTGTTTGCTTATGTGGTGCGCTATCTGGCCGTGGCGCTGAAGACTGTGGACACCGCCTTTCAGCGCATCCCGCCAAGCATGGATGACGCAGCGCGCAATCTGGGCGAAAACCCATCGGGCGTGCTGCTGCGCGTCCATGTCCCGCTCTTGCGCCGGGGTGTGCTGGCGGCGGCGATCTTCGTCTTTGCCGATGTGATGAAGGAACTTCCCGCCACCATCATCTTGCGGCCATTCAATTTCGACACGCTCGCCATCCGCACCTTCCGGCTCGCGCAGGATGGCAGGCTGGAAGAAGCCTCTACCTCCGCCCTGCTGATCGTGGTTGTGGGGATCCTACCCGTCATCATCCTAAGCCGCGCGATGAACAGGTGACGGACTCGTAATGTGGCGCGGGCGGCAGTCAGGATCAGCCCTGCAACTGACACTGCCATTCATGCTCGGGCGAGTGTGACACCCGGTCGGCATGCACCGCGCGTCACGTGCTTTGCAGGTGGCCGGTCATTTCGGGCGTCCTTGGGGCTATCGCCTGTCTGCCATTCTGTCGAAGCGAACATCACACGAAGCGCCGCTCGCTTTGACATCTGACCTGGCAAGACCGGCGGCGCGCATAGCTGCAACGCGGCGGTGCGGGACCACCAGAGTCGTCAAATGCGGATTTCACAGCGCCAGCATAGCCGACATCGAAGAAAATGCCGAGGCCGCAAATCTCGTGAAGACGCCTGCCGTCACTCCAGCACTATCTCGGGCAGAACAACTTCCCATCTCTCTCGGCTCAGCCGTGAGCGATGCTCTTCGCCACTTTCATGCGCATGACGTGTCACGATTGCCCCGATCTGGGCAGATACGATCCGTCGCCCCGCAGGCACAGCCCAATCACCCCGCATCGCAGACAACCGCCGCCCCTGCCTGTCCATGACAAACCAGCGTCCGTGTTTTTGCGCCACGGTGACGGGGGCGCCGACCCGAGCTTGTTCGATAGCCCCAAGACTGCGGTCGCCCGCTGGCAAGCGCCCGGCCCAATCAATGAAGACCTGGCCAAGCTCGGGCATCAGGTAATGCCGCTCTGGTGGCAGATCGTGCAGATCGGGCAGCGTAACCTGTCGCCTCAGGATATTGTTACCGGCGGCAGGCACAAAGGCATGTGCCCCTTGCGTCATCACTGCTAGGCTGCGGCGTGCGCGTGTCATCGCGACATAGAACAGCCGCCGGGGCGCGTCCGCATCCTCGTTCTGCGACGGATGGTCCCATCCGCCGTTCAGGATCACCACATCATCGAATTCCAGCCCCTTGGCGCGGTGCGCGGTCATCAAAAGCAGCCCGCGCTGCTCGCCTCGTGCGTCGCGCGCCCATTCACCGAACCATTCGATCAGGTCGGGAACCGATGCTGCGCCCGCCCCGATCTCCTGCGCCAGGGCGGCGACGCCCTCGGCAACAAGATCAGACCAACGGTTGCGCGGCAATGTGTTCGCGATCTCTATCAGGTCAGGCACGTTCAGCAGGCGCGTCCGGTCGCGACTGATCGCCTCGATCAACAGGCGCATTTCGCGCATGCGCCACAGGCTCGGCAGGCTCTCATTGGCCATTTCGACCGGGATGCCCTGCGCCTCGGCATAGGCGCGCGCCGGGGCAAGCTGCCGCCAGTTGCGCGCGATGATCGCTGTGCGCGACCAGTTCCAACCCTCTTCCAGCGCGGCCAGACGCTGCAACTCGCCGATCGCTGCGATGGCTTGTGCTCGGTCACCCGGCGGACAATCCAGCAGTTGAACACGCCCCTGCCCCACCGGATCGCGTTGTGCCATCACGCCACCTGTCGGGTCACGACGGCGCTTGCGATCGATCATGATGTCGTGGCCGCGCTTCATCCGGTCTGCGGCTCCGGAGATCACGATATTCGACGCCTCGATGATATGCCGGGTCGACCGGTAGTTCTCGACCAGGTATTCCGGCTTCGCCCGGTAATCCTGTTCAAACTGACGAATGTAGCGGATCGAGGCACCGGAAAAGGCATAGATGTTCTGATCGTCATCCCCGACAGCAAAAAGGCTCAGGCGAAGGTCTTCATCCTCAATCGTCCGCCCGGCTACCGCTGCTATCAGCGCATACTCCTGGGGCCCAACATCCTGATACTCATCCACAAGGATCCACCGATAGCCCTGAATCAGCGTCTCGCGCTGGGCTTCGGCCTCGGTCTTGCTCAGCCCTTCGCCGGTCAACTGGCGCACGGCCTCCATGACAACGCCGTCGAAGTCGCGGCTTTCGGCCCGCGATCCGGCGAAACTCGCCCCCACAAGCCGCATGGCCAGCGCGTGGCAGGTAGATACTGTCACGCCGTAAGCCTCATCCCCCACAAGATGCCGGAGCCGCGCCCTGATTTCGACTGCGGCGTGACGGTTATAGCTGAGCACAAGAATGCTGCGCGGATCCTCGCGCCGGACCCGGATCAGATAGGCGATGCGATGCACCAGCACCCGCGTCTTGCCCGACCCCGGCCCGGCCAGAACCAGCACATTGGTCGCATCTCGATCATCCGCCACGATCTTTTGTTGAACCGGGTTGCCCAATGCCTCGACAACTGCGGTCCATGACTTGCCGGTTGTCTGGCGCTTAACCTCTGTGGTTCTGCCTTTCATCCAGCGGCCCATGAAGGCCTCTTGATCGAGAGTGAAGTAATCCTCTGACAGGCGCATCGCATCGGGCATCGAGGCGAGCCCCGCCTCGGCATAGGTGGCCATGACATGGGTCTGCACGGTCTGTTCGTCGTAATGCTGTTGCAGGGGCGCGAAATCCTTGACCAGGAATTGCCCCTTTCCGGGGGCAAGCTGCACTGTCATCGCAGGCCGGAACACGGTCAGCCCCTTGCCAAGCGTCACCACATCCTGCTCGTGCAGCCACATCAGCGCGCGATCCATCAGCCGTGTCATTTCCTTGACCTGTGCGCGCAGGAACGCATCGCCGGACAGGCTGGCCAGCATATCGCCCAGCGTCGTCTCGACCTGAAGATCCTTGCCGCGCTGGCCTTTCGCCAGGCGGCCCAGCAGATGCTCGACCAATGCTTCGCCCGCCTGCTGGCGCAGGGCGGCTGACTGTTCGATCACCCACCATGAGCGTTGCAGCGCTATGAGCAGCGTGTGACGCGAAGCCTTGCGCAGGCGCAGATTTCCCTTGCCACCATCAAGGTCACGACCATCGCGCGCCATGCCGCGCAAGAGCTTCTCGACCACATCGGGGCGCACATGGCTGTGCCCGCCGTCGCGCAGCTTCTGAGAGGCCAGTTGCAGGTTCAAGGGAGTGCTGATTTGTTCATCCGCGTCAGGTGCCTCTTCGCGCATCAGGGCGATAAGGTCGGTTTCCAGCCGCATCGCCTGTCCCAACCGCTTGAGCGAACTGTCCGGACCATGATGATGCACAAAGACCGTCACAGCGGTGTCGTTGCGCGCAATCCCCAGCGCTTCGAGATCGGCCAGCGCCTTGGTCAATTGCCCTCCGGTCAGCCCGCTGATCCCGGTCAACTCATCCGTAGAGATACCCTCATCCGGCGGCGCATTGATCAGATGGCGGACGATATCCATCAGTTGGACGCGCCGCGTACCCGTGATCTGCGCCTTGTCCAGCAAGGCTTTCGCATCTTCAAGGCTGCGCACGCGCAGCGAGGATGGAAAAACCTGCACGCGGTTTTCCTCTCGGGTAAGCAGTTTCGCCTCTTCCAGCCAGGACAGCGCTGTCTTGACCCGCGTATCATCCGTGGCGCTTTCACGCTGAAACTCGCGATCCTGCTCGTTGCGCACGATTTCACCTGCGGTCGCAACCACAGTTCCTGTGCTGCGCGTCCGGGCATCCATGCGCCGCACGGCCTTCAGGATGGCACCGATCTCATGCCGGGCGAGGCGCGAGCGCGCCGAAAGCTGGAACTGTCGTTCAACATCATCGGCCGCAAACAGAAGCACGCAATTCGCATGGTCCCGGTCGCGACCAGCGCGGCCTGCCTCCTGCAGGTAGTTCTCGAGCGAGCCGGGAATGTCGCCATGCACGACCAGCCGGATATCCGGCTTGTCTATCCCCATCCCGAAAGCATTGGTCGCCGCGATCACCCGCAGCTCACCGATCCGAAACCTTTCCTGAATGGTCTTCTTCTCGTCGGGCGTCAGCCCGGCATGGTAGCGTTCCGCCGAAAGCCCCTGCGACTGCAGGAACTGCGCCACGTCTTCGGTCGCCTTGCGTGTTGCGCAATAGACCACGGCACCGGACACACCTTCGGGCGGCAGGCGCTGTTCGATGACCTCAAGAATGTCGGCCAGCTTGGTGCGCTTCCCTGTTTCACGCACCTCGAAACTCAGATTTGTCCGCGATGCACCGCCATCTAGCAACAACAGCTCCGTCCCGAGCCGCTGCTGGAAATGGTCGCGGATATCGCGCACGACCTCTGGCTTCGCAGTCGCGGTCAGACAGATCACGGGAGCGGGGTCCGCATCGCCTGCGGTTTCGCGGATGAACCGCGCGATATAGCGATAATCGGGCCTGAAATCATGCCCCCATTTCGAGACACAATGCGCCTCATCCAGCACCCAGAGGCCAATCTCGCGCTGCGCGAGCACGGATCGCACACCGACGCTGCGCAACTGCTCGGGCGAGATAAGCAGCATAGCCGCTTCGCCCATGCGCACCTTCTCCAGTGCGTCCTGCCTCTCGGGCAATGAGAGCATCCCGTTCACCGTGACGGCCGAAGAAATGCCCGCGCGCTCCATCCCTGCAACCTGGTCGGCCATCAGGGCGACAAGCGGCGAGATGACGACGCTCAGCGCACCGGTCCGATCAAACTTGGCCAGCGCCGGGATCTGGTAGCAGACGGATTTCCCCGTCCCGGTGGGCAGGATGCCAAGTATACTCTTGCCGCGCATCCCCTCGTCGACGATGCGTTCCTGCAAGGGGCGCCCATCAGCATCCACCGGCACAGGGCGAAAGGCGTCAAAGCCGAACCACCGCGACAACGCTTTGACCGGGTCGCCCTTCTCGCGGCACCAGGCGCAGTCCGGCGCATCGCAGCCCGTGTCACGCAGGCGTTTCACCATGCGCGCGGCACCCGGAAACTGCATCCGCACCCAAGGCGGCATGACTGAATCCCCGCCTGCAACAGATATCCATGACAGCGCATAGGCGAGTGGCCAACCCATGGTGGTGGACGCTATTTCATCCAGAACTGCTTCGAGCGCCGAGGCACAGGTCTGCCCGTCAAGCAGCCGCCTGATCGCTTGGCGCACCTGATTAGCAGGTGGCACATCAGCCCCGCGCACATACTGAAACAGCGCGCCGAAGCCGGTGTCATTTTCCCCACGCGATGTGAGGAAGTGATAGGCGGCAACGGCATCGGGTGATTGCGCATTCAGGGCACGAAAGGCGCCCAGCTGGTTGCTCAGCACATCAAAGACAAGCCGTGCATCTGCTTCGGGGTCGTTGACATGGCCCGACAGCAACCGCCCATCATGATAATGCTTGACCAAGTGATGATAGGGGTTGCGCGGAAAAGCGAGCGGATTAAGCCAGAGCGTGTCAATGGGTGCCTGCGCAAGCTGCGCCAGACGGGGGCGCAGGGCGGCCAGATGCGGCAGGTCATGGCGCAGAATGTTGTGGCCGATCAGATGCCGTGCATCCCCCAGAGCGGCCTCAAGCCTATCCAGCGCGGATGCCACGCCGCCCTTCTGGCCGCGAATTGGCTCAGCCTTCGTGCAGTGGACGGCGGCCAGGTCGAACACGCGCGCTGTCCTGGGATCGACCTCGATGTCAACAGACACACAGGTCGTCAGGAACGGGTCGGGCTGTTTGATGGTCTCTGACAGGGTGCTACCGGTGATGTTATTCAAATTATTAGTCTATTTGATCCGTCGCAGCCCCCGTGGTCAAGTGTGGTTCATGCTATGGCTGATCGGCGCGCCATTGCGAAGCTGCTTGCGCCAATCGTAGATCTGCCACGGGCTGGTTCCGTGCTAGCGGGCGACATCGGCGACCTTCAACTTCAGCACCATGCACTCCGCCGCGATCCTTGCCCGTACTGACCTGCCACTGAACTTTCACCCAGTATCGCCAGACCATAGCCCGCAAGGCCCGCGCGCATGATCCACGCGCCGGGCGTGTTCTGCCCCGCCTGTTCCGAAGTCGAATGACGCAGCCAGCAGAACTCGGGGGGCAGAATGCGGGGCCGACCACCACGGCAAGGACCATGGCAACGATACCGCTCAAGGTAATCACTCCGGGGCTGATCCTGTCCATGACACTGGAATAGCGGTTTGCGGGTTTCATCGCAAAGCCCCGCGTTCAGAGCCAGCGCCTGACCCGCCGACAGTAATCAGCGTATTCAGCACCGAAACGGCTGCGCAGATAGACCTCTTCGGGCCGGATCATCCAGACCTGCAGGATCGCCCCGGCGACAAGCCCCGCAACGATCAGCCAGGGCGCGTTGACGAGCAGCGCGCCGCCCAGTCCGGTCGTCAGCGCGCCAAGGTAATTCGGGTTGCGCGAGAACGAGAACGGCGCCGTCATCACCAGCCTTGTGGTCGGCGTTCCTGGCAGCGAGGGCTGGCCCGCCGCATCGAGCGCCCGTTTGGACCAGATGATGAGACCGACGCCGAGAGCGGCCAGCGTCGCGCCGAGTGTCCAGCGCAGCGGCGCGGGCAGAAACGGAATGTGCAGCGGGAATAACCACTCGATCACCCCGCCCGCCGCGAAGGCAGGAAAAAGCACCACGTCGGAGATCTTCCACGGATATGCGTGCGCCGAAACCGGTATCCTGTCAGCCATGATCGTCATCCTTTCCCAAGACGCAGGTGTGATGAACGCACCGCCACAGCCCGCAGCGTTGCGGATATCGGTGGGCACCGGACTTCCGGGCCAAAGCCGAAGCGGAAGAAGCAGGTTCTCCAACAGAACGGCATGGCCTCAACCCCGCTCGCGGCCGTAAAGCCACATCGACAGCGGCGCGAAGATCGCCGTCACCGCCAGCGGTGTGACCAGCGCGAGGCCGGTGGCCGCAAACGCCGGGTTGCCGCCAAGCACGCCGCGCAATGCGGTGGTGATGTGGCTGACCGGGTTGAGCGCAACAAAGGTCTGCAGCCAGCCCGGCATCGTCTGGGGCGCGACATAGATGTTCGACCCGAAGGTGACCGGCATCAGCACCAGCCACGAAAGCGTCATCACCGTGCCGGTTGTGCGCACCATGAGCGCCACGGCGGTGAATATCCAGCCCATGCCCAGTGCAAAGACGTTCAGCAGCACCAGCGCGACCAGCAGCGCACCTACCCCGCCGTCGGCCCGGAAACCCAAGGCAAAGCCCACCGCGAACACCAGCACCGCCGAGGCAGTGTAGCGCAGCACATCGCCAAGGATCGCCCCGGCGATGGGTGCCGGGCGCCAGATCGGCAGCGCGCGGAAGCGGTCGAACACGCCCCGCCGGATGTCCTGATTGAGCGTGAAGCCGGTGTAGATAGAGGTGAACATCACCGTCTGCACCAGAATGCCCGGCAGCAGGAACTGCAGATAGGCATCGGTCGAACCCGCCAGCGCGCCGCCGAACAGATAGGTGAACATCACCGTGAACATCACCGGCGTCACCACCACATCGATGGCCTGCTCGGGGGTGTGTCGGATCTTCAGCACGGCGCGCCAGGCAAAGGCCAGCGTCTCGGCCAGCGGGCGGGAGCCGGACGTGGGCGCCGCGCCCGACCCCAGAACACGGACAAGGCGGGTGTCACGGGGACTCATGACGCGGCCCTCCGCCCGGTCTTGGGGCTATGGCGGGTCAGGGCGAAGAACACGGCATCAAGGCTGGGTTCGCCAAAGGCGAAATCGACCGGCGCGATGCCCTCTGCGGCCAGGGCCGTCAACAGCGGCAAGGCGCTGGCGGCATCCACCATCGGCAGTTCCAGCAGGCGCGGATCATCCTGCGCATGCGCGTCCAGCCCCAGCCGGGCAGCAAGCCCCGCCGCCTGCGCGGCATCGGACCGCGTTGCAAGGGTCAGCCGCAGCACTCTACTGCCGACGCGGGCCTTCAGTTCGGTGGCGCTGCCCTCGGCGATCACCCGTCCGTGGTCGATGACCGCAATGCGGTCGGCCAGTTGGTCGGCTTCCTCAAGATACTGCGTGGTCAGCAACACGGTGGTGCCGCTCAGCGCCAGCCGCCGCACAATGGCCCAGACATCGGCACGCGCACGCGGGTCAAGGCCGGTGGTCGGCTCGTCCAGAAACAGCAACTCGGGCCGCGCGATCACCGAGGCGGCAATGTCCAGCCGCCGCCGCATCCCGCCCGACCAGCCGCGCACCTGCCGCCCGGCGGCATCGGTCAGTTCGAACGCTTCCAGCAATTCGGCGCAGCGCGCCCGCGCCTGCAACCCCGACAACCCAAGCAGACGCGCCAGCAGCATCAGGTTCTCACGCCCGGTCAGATCCTCGTCGACCGAGGCGAATTGTCCGGTCAGTGCGATCCGCGCCCGCACCGCGTCCGGGTCGGCCACCACATCATGGCCCAGCACAGCAGCGCGCCCGCGCGTGGGCCGGATCAGGGTAGAGAGCACCCGCACGAAAGTGGTCTTGCCCGCCCCGTTCGGCCCCAGCAGCCCGAACACCTGCCCACGCCGCACGCGCAGGCTGATGCCATCAAGCGCCCGTGTGCCACCATAGGTCTTTACCAGATCTTCGGTCGCGATGGCGTCATCCATCTTCCAGCAAGCCCCATAACCGCGAATGTTGACAGCGGAAATATTAACAGGCTATATTGACGCTGTCAATTTACATGAGGCGAGCGTCAGAGCAATGAACACGGAAGCAAGATCCTACCACCACGGCGATTTGCGTGCGGCACTTCTTCAGGCGGCACAGGCCGAGCTGGCAGAAAAAGGGGTCGAGGCGCTGACCCTGCGCGGCATCGCACGGCGCGCCGGTGTTTCGCATGCCGCACCGGCCAACCATTTTTCCAGCCTCGCCGCGCTTTTGTCGGAATTGGCGGCCATTGCCTTCGAGCGGCTTGCGACCGCCATCCGCAGCGAATGCGCCGACGAGACACCGGGCACGACCGCGCATCTCATTGCCTGTGCGCAGGGCTACGTCGCCTTTGCCCGCGCGAACCCGGCGCTGTTTCGGTTGATGTTCCGCCATGAGCGGCTCGATCCTATGCACGCGCGCGCCGTGAACGCGGCGCGCGACGCCTTCGCGCTACCGGTCACGGCGGTCGCAGCACTTACCGGCGACACCGACCCGATGGACAGCCCTGCCCCGCAGGCCGCAGTCATCGCGCTGTGGTCCCTGACCCACGGCTTTGCAGAACTGCTGATCCAGGGCCAGTTCGACCACCTCACGGGCGATGACCGCGACGCCTGGGTGCATGCAACCATCCACCGCCTGATCGCGCGATCGTTCCCGGAGGCCGAAGAAAGGAAACCAGATGCCTGAGGAAAAGACCCTGTGCCAGACCCCGACGCACGGAAAACAGGGTGTGCGGATCCCGCGCTGGAAATATCAGGCGGTGCGCGCCTGCATTCTCTCGACACTCGCCGACAAGCCCGGCCTGCCCTTCAAGGATCTGAGCCAGAAGGTGGCGGCCCGGCTTGATCCGAAGGCGCGGGCAGAGCTTGGCTCGGTCGGCTGGCATGTGACCACGGTAAAGCTTGACCTTGAAGCGAAAGGCGAGATCCGTCGCGCAGAAGGCGGAGGGCTGCAAAGGCTATTCCTTGCCGAGTGAATGCAGAAACCGTCGCATGAACCGGCACGCAAATGGCCGAAGCCTGATCCCAGGATCGAGGGTATGCGCCGCCGCTCAAGTTTTCCGAATTCCGCGGCCACAATTCCGCGATTCGCCCGCGCGCCCGCGCCCTCGCCTTTGCCGGTGCGCCGCGGCGGCAGCGATGCCGCTGCGGTTTCTCCCGTCCCTGACGCTTCAGGCGACATCGAAGCGTCAGGGGCGGGCAGGAAAGGAGTCTTGCATGAAACGCTCTAACCTGCGCTTCATTCTTGCGGTCATCTTCGCCGTGACGGGTGTCATCGCCTGGAACCTCTGGGGCGATGGGGCGGAAACCTCGCTTTCGATCTCGGATTTGCCCGATCTGCCGACCGACCTTGCCCCGGCCCCAATGGTCGAAGTTGTTGTTCCAGCCAGCCTTTCCGAAACCAAGGACACCACCCCCGAGGCCTTGTGCAAACTGGTGCAGCAGCGCGCCACCGACGCCATCGGCGTGGTGGTCGTGCGCGGACGGGGCGTGACGACCGTACCGATCTTCCTGCTGGTGCCGCAGACCAAGCTGCCGAAACGGCTGGATCTGGCGCGGGATACAGAGCGCGCGCAGGACGCCTTGTCGGGCGCGGTCGTGGCGAAATGGGTGCAGGCCCAAATTTGAGCGATACGATTGATCAGCGATCTGCAGGTGGTCGCTAGAACTGTATCCGCTGCCGGGAAACATTTGCAAAGCAGGCCTGCTGCAGTGGCATCTGTTCTTCGCCCCTTGCATTCAGGTAGCGGCTGATAAAACTTCTGTACAGGCCATACATCACCTGCTGGCGAGAGCTGTCAGCATCGATATTCGCCCCTCGGTGATCAACAACACGCCGACCATTATGATAAAGATGCAGCAATCCATCGGACCCGTGTGACCATCTTGCATCCAGGATGATTTCGGTCCACTGACCTCTGGGGATCGAACCAAGTCGTCTTATGATCACCGGCCGTTCGGGATTCATTCTGTCAGCCTGTGTCATGCCAGGGTTCGACAATGAGAACTGCAGATGTCCGTCGATAATCTCGACGACGGCCGATGGTTTGCCGGTTCCGGGAGGCTTGACCTCCCAAAGTATGAGATTTGCCGGTCGCACATCCGTGAAATCAGACGGCAAGAAAATGGAGACAGTATACCGGTAGGCTTCCCCGGCCCGATTGTCAGCCCTGCTCTGTAAAAGCTGGGCACGTTCACGATCAGTCCGGCAATCCACGCCATTGCAGGAGTTTCCTGGAAGCGAAAAACAGCTCACCTGCGCCCCATTCGGATGGGTAAATCCAGACTGAACGGCGGGGCGGTTTTCCCGTTTCCCAGTGAAATCAAACGATCCAAGCCCTGTTTGAGCGGGCACAATTGAGGGCAGGATAGCTGCAAGAAAACCAATCAGCACAAAAAGGCGCATCTGAAATCCTCCAATTCTGGCAATAGAAGCCGATATTATCAGAAAGCGGCTCCCATGCCTACTCCGCGCGAAACCATCCTCGCCGTGCTGCATGCGCGGCTCAAGGTGCTTCCCGCCACCACCCTGCGCGGCGTGGCCCTGTGCCCGAGCGCGTTCCTGCTGCCAGCCCCATGATCCTGCACGACGGCGAGCCGACGAGCCGGGCGTCGCGCTGTCACCGCTCGCCCATCACTTCCAGCACCGGGCCAGGATCGGGCCAGGATCGGGGCTGTCGTGCGGGGGCGGAAAGTGACGCTGCTTTCGACACGCTCTGCACCATCGCCGACGAAGCGCTCGCCACCCAATGTGCGGTGGCGGCCCCAGGGCTTTGACCGTTCAGGGTTGAAATCTGTCCACTGGACAGATTTCCGGGCGCCCTTCACCCCAAACCATGTGTCGTGGCGTCAAACGGGGGACGAGGGGAAATGTGATCATCCGGGATGGATCACCTAGACTTATAAACCTGGTTGACCTTCCTGCATCGCGTGCTTGCGACACAGGTCTGCGTGCTGCGGCAGGTTGAGGTGACTAAAGTAGAATCTTTCATGGAGGTATTGACCTTCCCATGGCTGGAAGCCTCATCTTCTTTCAGATCAGCGAATCCGATGACAGGAAAACCCATGAGCACAACCACCACTTCTCCCCCGCCGCACAGCCTCTCGATACAGGGCATGACCTGCGCCTCTTGTGTGGGCCGGGTCGAACGCGCCCTGAAACTGGTTCCCGGCGTGGCCGAGGCCAATGTGAACCTTGCCACCGAACGGGCCGAAATCCGGTTGGCCGCGCCCGTGGACCGCGCCGATCTGGTGAAAGCCATCGCTGATGCGGGCTATGATGTCCCCGCCGAACGGCAGGAGTTGTCGATCGAAGGGATGACCTGCGCGTCCTGCGTGGGCCGGGTCGAACGGGCGCTGGCCGCCGTGCCGGGCGTGACCGAGGCGCAAGTCAACCTTGCCACCGAACGCGCGACCGTCACCGGCACCGCCGACATCACCGCCCTGCTCGCCGCGGTTGACGGCGCGGGATACACCGCCCGCCAACGGCAGGCGGCCAGCGATGACAGTGCCGCTGAACGGCGCGAGGCCGAGGCTCAGGAACTGCGCCGCGATGTCATCATCGCGGGCGTGCTGACGCTGCCGGTCTTTGTGCTGGAAATGGGGTCACATGTGATCCCGGCGCTGCATCACCTGATCATGCACAGCATAGGCATGCAGGCAAACTGGCTGATCCAGTTCGCACTGGTGACGCTGGTCATGGCCTTTCCCGGCATCCGCTTCTACGCCCACGGCTTCCCGGCGCTTGCGCGGGGGGCACCGGACATGAACAGCCTGGTCGCGGTCGGCACGATGGCGGCCTATCTTTATTCGCTGGTCGCCACCTTTGCGCCATCGCTGCTGCCGGCGGGCACCGTCAATGTATATTACGAGGCCGCCGCAGTGATCGTCACACTAATCCTGCTGGGACGCTACCTGGAGGCCCGCGCCAAAGGCCGTACATCCGAGGCAATCAAACGCCTGGTCGGGCTGCAAGCCAAGACCGCGCGCATCCGGCGCGATGGTCAGGTCGTGGAAATCGCCGTTGATCAGGTCGAACCCGATGATGTCATTGAGGTCCGGCCCGGCGAGCGTATCCCCGTCGATGGCGAGGTGGTCGAAGGCCAGAGCTATATCGACGAATCCATGATCACCGGCGAACCGGTGCCGGTAGAGAAGGCCGCAGGGGCCACAGTTGTCGGTGGAACGGTGAACCAGACCGGGGCTTTTGCCTTCCGCGCCACCGCTGTCGGCGGCGATACGATGCTGGCGCAGATCATCCGCATGGTCGAAGAGGCCCAGGGCAGCAAACTTCCGATTCAGGCGCTGGTTGACAAGGTGACGATGTGGTTCGTCCCGGCGGTTATCGCCGTGGCGATGGTCACCTTCGGCATCTGGCTGGCCTTCGGCCCTGCCCCGGCGCTGACCTTCGCGCTGGTCAATGCGGTGGCCGTGCTGATCATCGCCTGCCCCTGCGCGATGGGGCTGGCCACGCCGACCTCTATCATGGTCGGCACCGGGCGCGGTGCCGAAATGGGGGTGTTGTTTCGCAAGGGCGAAGCGCTGCAATTGTTGAAAGAGGCTCGCGTGGTCGCGCTGGACAAGACCGGCACGCTGACGGAAGGCAAACCGCATCTGACCGATCTGGACCTGGCCCCCGGTTTTGAACGCGCCGATGTGCTGGCCCGTGTCGCTGCAGTCGAGGCAAAGTCCGAACACCCCATCGCCCGCGCCATCACCGCCGCGGCAGAGGCCGAGGGGCTGGTGCTACCCGAAGTGACGGGCTTTGACAGCCTGACCGGATTCGGTGTCGCGGCGCAGGCCGGGGGCGTGCCGGTCGAGATTGGCGCGGATCGCTACATGACCCAGCTGGGTCATGATACCGGCACCTTCGCTGCCAGCGCCGCGCGTCTGGCCGATGAGGGCAAGTCACCGCTTTATGCCGCCATCGGCGGCCAGCTTGCCGCCATCATTGCCGTCGCCGACCCGATCAAGGACACCACCCCCGCCGCCATCCGCGCGCTGCACGATCTGGGCCTGAAGGTCGCCATGATCACCGGCGACAACGCACGCACCGCCCAGGCAATCGGCCGCCAGCTTGGCATCGACGAGGTGGTGGCAGAGGTGCTGCCCGAAGGCAAGGTCGCAGCTGTGCGCGAACTGAAGGCCGCGCATGGGCGGCTGGCTTTTGTCGGTGACGGCATCAATGACGCGCCCGCGCTGGCCGAGGCCGATGTCGGCATCGCAATCGGCACCGGCACTGATGTCGCCATCGAGGCCGCTCAGGTGGTGCTCATGTCCGGCTCTCTCCAGGGTGTGCCGAACGCGATCGCCCTGTCGCAAGCCACGCTTCGGAACATCAAGCAGAACCTGTTCTGGGCCTTTGCCTACAACACCGCGCTGATCCCCGTCGCAACGGGGGTTCTGTGGCCTGCCTTCGGGATCCTTCTGTCGCCGGTCTTCGCGGCAGGCGCGATGGCGCTGTCCTCGGTCTGCGTGCTGAGCAACGCGCTGCGCCTGCGCCGCTGGAGCGCACCGATGCAGGATGTGGCGAGGTCTTCGACCCCGCCCGCCCCCGTTCTGGCGCGGGTCTCATGATCTGAAACCATCAGAAGGACATCGACCATGAATATCGGCGAAACGGCACGGGCCACAGGCGTTTCTACCAAGATGATCCGATATTACGAAGATACCGGCCTGATCCCGCAAGCGTTGCGCACCGGCTCGGGCTACCGGGTCTATAGGGATCAGGACATCCATATGTTGCGCTTCATCCGCCGCGCCCGCGATCTTGGCTTCGGCGTCAGCATGATCGGTGAATTGCTCGGCCTGTGGCGCGACCGCTCGCGCCACAGCGCAGATGTCAAACGTCTGGCGCTTGCGCATGTCACTGAATTGAAACAGAAGCTCCGCGAGCTTGAGGACATGGTCGCGACGTTGGAAACGCTGGCGGAGTGTTGCCACGGCAATGACCGCCCTGACTGCCCCATTCTGAAGGAACTGGAAGCGCCGGACCCGGCACGCATCGAGATCGTGAAACGCCCTGGCGCGATCAGCACCAAGATGTACCCCCAACGCCAGTAACCTGCCCCCAGCGGACCCCATGTGACGCCATAAAGCAAGCGGCCAGATCGGTGGCCGCTTGTTCCGTTTTCAAGGCTGGCAAGGACAAGCCGTGCCAGGGACATTCAGGCAAGAAGTTCAGGCTCGTATCCTGCCGCGCGGATCGCACTGGCGGCACTGCCCGGATCGCCGGCCACAGTGCCACCCATGATATAGGTACCGTCCTTTTCCCAAGAGAACACTCGCTCCAACGGTCATTGATCACCGCGTGGTCTCAAAAGGTAACCGGCCGATTGTCACCGCCTGCCTTGGGTCGAGCTGATGGCCTAAGAGACGTGCATAGCGACGTCGTTAATGATGTCTCTTATGCGCGGAGGGGTCATGCGGGGCGAAATTCTGGGGATCGAACGGCGTCGGCGCTGGGATGATGACGAGAAGCTGGCGATCGTGAGCTCGGTCGGTGTGGGCGGCGCGATGGTGACGCAGGTCGCGCAGCGCCACGATGTGACCCGGCAACAGATTTATGCCTGGCGTCATGAGCTGAAGCGCAAGGGCCTCTGGTCACCGGATGCTGGGGCGCTGTTTCTGCCGGTTGACGCGCCATCCATCTCGGATCTGCCCGCCATGACCAATCCTGCGCCTGCTGTCTGGATTGAGCTTCGTCTGACGAAGGGGCGCGTGCTGCGGTTCGAGAGTGACATTGACGAGAAGGCGCTGACGCGTCTGATCCGCGCGGTAGATGGCGCATGATCGGGCCGGGCACCGGTGTTCGTGTCTATCTGGCTTGTGGCGCAACCGACATGCGCAAGGGGATCGCAGGTCTGGCGG
>JAFIEF010000092.1 GCA_020832655.1 Paracoccaceae bacterium | reverse complement strand
GGCCGGACCAGGTGAGCGCCGGGTTCTCAGGGTGGCGGTATTTCGCCGGGGCGGGCGCACGCTTGGGTTTTGCATCCCCGCCCATGAGTTCGGCCAGTGAATAGCCCAGCTCTCTGGCGAAAGTTTCCACCTTGGCGCGGGCCTCTGCCTTTTGTCGGTCCTCGTAGGTGGAAATCGCCTTGGCGATGTCCTTATGCAATTTGCGCAGTTCCGTGAGCGACAGCGCCTCGAGATCGAAATCAGCCATGCGATGCTTTCCGTGTCCTGAATGATCTCGCAAGGTAGCCTGTATCGGCAGGGACCCGCAACTCCCTTACGGCTGGGGCAGGGGGGGCGGTTGGGGATGATCGGTATCGACCGCCAGTGCAGTGCCGGGCTCGGGTTCTGACAGGCCATGTTTGCCGGATGACAGGGTCTGGCATTGGCTTCCCCCGTGTCGCTCTGTCTGCTGGCCCATCCCTTCGACTGACAATCCCCTAATCCCGTTCGGGCTCTCACGCGCAACCCCGCGTCAGACCGGGCCGTGTTGGCCGCCTGTGGCGTCCTGCCCGCGCCACCCCGGTCCTCTGGAGGTTTCCGGTGTCCGTTCCGTCCACCGTGCACGCGTCACCCGACGGGCTTTTCCCGGGTCTTGTCGAAGGGACGGTCCCGAAGACAGGACACAGAAGGAAGCACCCCATGCAAAACATCGTCATCCTCGCTGGCAACATTGGCCAAAAACCCGAAGCCCGCACCACCCAAGGCGGCACCAACATCACCAACTTCAGCCTCGCCACCTCCCGCCCCCGCCTCTCGGAAGGTCGCGTGCTGCGCGACGAGAACGGCTACCGGGTCATGGACACCGAATGGCACCGCATCACCTGCTTTAACGGTCTCGGCAAGACGGTCGCGGAGCACTGCGAAAAGGGCATGAAGCTCCTGGTCCATGGCCGCATCCACTACACGAAATGGACCGATGCCGCAGGCAACGACCGCTACGGCTGCGAAATCATCGCCGAAAAGGTTGATTTCCTCAGCCGCCCGAAGTCGGCCGAGAGCGAAAACCCCGAGCTGGTCGACCGCGACGACGAGATCCCGTTCTGAAAAGAACGGGGTCTCCCCCTCGGGCCCGGCGGGGAAACCCGCCGGGGTCGTGGCACCTACATCCGCCCCAAACGGTTCTCATCATCGACTACGTCGAGGACACAGCCTTTGCCGGTCCAACGCCACAGAACAATGTTCAGGCTGCTTTCGGCGGCACCTTGTGCGAAACTGCGCGTCAGCAAACCTGCGAAACCGTCGGTGCTGAGCCGATGCGCGAAATCCTGTGTCGGAACCGGGTGACCGTCGAGCATTCTTGTACGCCAGCCGGGATCTGCCAAGTGCTGCGGCGACAGATCGTACTGGTCCAACGCGTCCATATCTCTGGTGTCGAAGATCGGCCCGATATCGGCGCGGTATGACACCAGCACAGTCGGCTGTAGGGTGCCGACCTGGTTCGCTTCGCGCAAGGCGGTGGCGGGATCGAGGGCAGTATAGAGCGCGGGCACCCCCTTGGCGTTGAAGCGCCCGCCATGAAGCGCCGCGCCGCAGCCTGACAGGGGTTCACGCGCATAGACCGGGTTCAGGGCCCGGTAAAGCGGCCCTGCAAAGCGCCCGTCGTTCAGCGGCATCAGGCGAATACGCCTGCATCGACCGCGTCGATATACTCCAGCACTTGTTGCGCTTTCCCTTCTTGAACGAGCTGCATTGCCGTGCGCCCATCGAAGCCGGGCAGGGGTTCTGATCGGTACCAGGCATAGGCCATGAGTTCCGAGCCAAAGCGCGGTTCTACCTTGTTGAGGATTTCCACCAGTTCCCGCAGGCGACGTTGGGTCTTGTCCGAATTGATCCGTGTGCGCCGCTGCAGGGCATCCTTGCCCAGCCCTACTGTCATGGCGACCTCTTCGGCGGAGGTTCTTAATGCGGCGGCGATCTTGCGCGGCTCAAACTGTCCGGCTTCGGCGAAGTTCGTGATATGCATGGCACAAGTCCAATCGGTTACTTTGTCGGTATATAGCGTAATAAATGCTGTTATACAAGATATAGGTCAGGGAGAGACAGAGAAGGGTTGGTTGCTTTCGCGACGGGTTGAGGGCTGGGAGAGTGGCTCCCGGCGCCTGTCACGGAGGAATACCGATGGGTGTTGTGGAAGTTCTGGATCCGGTCGCACCGACGCGGGCGGGTGGCTGGAAAGTGGATGTGAGCCGGGGGGAGCGCAACGGGCGGGTGTCGTCCGAATGGTTCAACCGGCCCGATGACGAGCGGTATCTGTCGCTCGATGACCTCTGGGCCAATGTGAAAGGCCGGTCGGAACGCAGCCGCAGCCGGGTGGTGCAGACGGCCGACATTCGGGTTGAGGCTGCGCGCGATAACCCCGAGCGGTTGCATCTGATGCTGCCGAAAGCGCAAGAACCGGTCGCGCCCACGCATTGGGCGTTCGGCCAGCTTGCCAGCATCGTCGGCGCCCCGGCGTCGTATCTGCGGCAGTTGCCTGCGCCGTTGGCGGGGATCAACCTGCAATACGGATTGGCCAACCACCGCGCCGAGCAGGTGAAGACTTTCGAGACGGAGAATGGCCGAACAGAATTGCGTTCGATAACGGGGCCCCTTTACGGCAGGATCCATGACCATGAACTGGTTGAGGCGGTGCAGCGCATCGCGGGCAACGGCACGGGTGACACGCGCTGGAAGGTGCCGGGCGTGCTCGACTGGTCGACCGGGGTCTACAACCCTGATGTCGAGATCAGCCGCGACACGACCACGCTCTATGCCTCGGACCGCGACGTGTTCTTGTTCCTTGTCGATGATCGCAACCCGATCGAGGCGGGCAAGCTGCCCGACGGCTCCCCCGATCTCTACTTCCGGGGATTTTACTGCTGGAACTCCGAGGTCGGCGCGAAGACCCTCGGCATGGCGAGCTTCTACCTGCGCGCTGTGTGTCAGAACCGGAACCTCTGGGGCGTCGAGGATTTTCAGGAGATCAGGATCCGGCATTCGAAATACGCCGCATCGCGCTTTGCCCATGAGGCGGCCCCGGCGCTGACGCGGTTCGCCAATTCTTCGCCGCAGGGGTTTGTGAACGGCATCAAGGCCGCGCGGCAGCAGATCGTGGCGCGCACGGATGAGGATCGCGCGGAATTCCTGCGCAAGCGCGGCTTCTCCAGGCCCGAGTCCGCCAAGATCATCGAGCAGGTGCTCATGGAGTCAAATCGGCTGCCCGAGACCGTGTTCGATTTTGTGCAGGGGATCACGCGGCTTGCGCGCGACAAGACCCAGCAGGATGCCCGCCTCGACATGGAAGGGCGCGCGAAAAAGCTGCTCGACCGGGTCGGCTGACACGATCCTTCTGAACGTGGCCGCCCAGGGCAACGGGCGGCCACGTCTGTTTCACATTCTGCATGGCTATCCACATCAACGCCGCCGCCCCCTTTCGAGGAAGAGGGCGGCGGTTTGGTCTTTGACGGTTTGAAGCGGTGAGAGTGGCTTTCCGCGCCGTCGGAGATATGCGCCATGTTCGACTTTCCCTTGCCGTTTCACCCGACCCCGCGCCCAAGCGGCCCCGCGCCACACAGCCCAAATGGCACCGCTGATCCCAGCCGGCCCTTCGCCCTGATAGTCTCAAACCCCTTGCCCACCGCGCAGATGTCGGGCCGGGCCGCGCCCATGGTCCTTGCCCGTTTTGCCACGCTGACTGAGGCCATGCAGGGCGCGATCGATCATGCCGAGGATATGGCCCCCAATGCTCCCCCGCAGATGATCGCCATTCTGGACCGCGACGCGCGCTTGGTGCTCGCGGGTGCGGCCAGCGACAGCGCCGTCGCGTGGTGCCATCCGGTTACCAGTGCCGCCGAGGCGCGGGGCGTGGTGCATGAGGCAAGCCAGCTGCGCGCACAGGCGGGCCGTGCCACTGACTGGCGCGAGGCTGATCTGGCAGAACGCCTGCGCCAGCGTGCCGATCTGCTGGATGCGCGTCTGGTCGATCCGCTCTGGCGCGGATTTGCCGCCCGCGCGCTGCAACTGGCCGCGTGAAGAGACAGAGGCGGGCAGGGCAGAGATGCGCCTTGCGGGGGGAGAGGAACGATCGCCCCGCGACGCGCATGTCCCCAGCCTGTTTCAAGGAGAGATCGATGCGCCAGAATACCCCCACATTACCCGCCCCGCTGCCCCCGGCCCGCACGGATTTTCACGGGCTGCAGGCCCGGCATGCCGAGGCCGAGGCTTACCTCGCCGCCCTGATGGCTGCCAATATGACCCGGCTTTATGATCATCTGACCCGTGCTGGCATCACCCATGTCATGGTCAGCTTTCACTGTGCTCATGACATCTGCCGGATCACCGGCCTCACCGCCTGGGCCGATGATGTGGAACGCCCCTGTCCTGATGTGATCATCCCCTATGTTGCGCTGGACCAGCCCGCGCCCGCGCCCTGCAATCTGGCGCTCAGACACGCGATTGCGTGCATCGCCTGCGATGTGCTGCAGGATTTGCGCGCGGCATCCGGCACGACCCGCGCTGCAGATGGCAGCTTTTGCTTCGACGCCGCTGCGCGCGCGAACCTGCTCGATTACACTCCGTGCGATGCCGTGTCCCCCTCCGGCCCGCCGCAAGCTTGCCCCGCCAGTTATGCGCAGGGGCCGTGGTGATGGACCCGTTCTATGCACATCTCGGGGTAAGCCCTCAGGACAGACCCTGCACTGTGCTGCGCGCCGCGATCCGGGCACTGCATCCCAGCCTACGGCGCATGCGCGGGCTTCGCGTCGCGCGCCAGCGGTTTTACCGCGCCATGCTGGCCAGCCATGCGCGCCTGCAGACAAAGGCTAACCCAGTGGGCGCGGACTGACACTGCCGCCCCTGATCACCCCAACCCATCACACCCCATGCCCGGCCTTTGGTCGGGCCTTTTCTTATGGAGACCCCAATGGCGGAATATTTCACCCGTTTCTCGTGCCTGCTGGACGTTGGCACGCCTCATAACGCCGCGCGCGCCTATGAGGCGTATCACGCGCTGCACAACGACGCCTATGCCGAGACTGAAACCCTGTGTTGCGGTTTTGACCTGACGATCGAGAGCGATCCTTCCGGCTCAC
>JAFIEF010000114.1 GCA_020832655.1 Paracoccaceae bacterium | reverse complement strand
TTCGACGAGGAAATGCTGCGCCAGGCCTTTTATCAGAACCTGCAGCCCGATGTGTTCGCCACCCAGTTCAATGGCAATTCGCGCTTCGACGTGCTGACAGCGCTCTATGCTGTCTGGCATCGTCAGCCAGATCTGCTCAAATGGCCCGTGGATGCAGATGGCCGGGTGCGCTTCAAGCTTGATCGCATCGCGCCGTTGAACGGCTTCACCGCGCACAATGCCCATGACGCCCTCGGCGACGTCGAGGCGACAATCCATATCGCGCGCCAGATCGCCCTGCGCGCCCCAGATCTCTGGGCAGAGCTGCTGGCCAACCGCGACAAGGCGCATGTCCAGTCGAGTCTTGCAACCTTCCAACCCATGGCACTGGTTGAGCGGTTCGGGGGCGGCCTGCCGCGCGCAACCGTCGGCTGCTTCTGCGGAACTTCGCCCAGTAATCCCAATCAGGCGGCCTTCTTCGATCTGGATGCTGCTGACCCGGCTGATCTCCTGGTGGCGGATGACGCAGCGCTTTTCGCAGCTGTCGATGCCACCCCAAAGGTCATCCGTTCTGTCACGGTCAACAAGTCGCCCGCCTTGCTATCTGTGCCGACGCCCAGCGCCGAGCAGTTGCGCCGCGCCAAGGTAATCGCAAATGCGCCCGAGTTCCGAACACGGGTGGGGCAGGCTCTGGCTGCGCGCTTTCCCGAGGATCCTGCAGCACCCACCCCTTCGGTCGAAAAGCAGATCTATGGCGGCTTCTACAGCCATGCTGACAAGGTGCTGCTGGCGGAGTTTCAGCGAGCCGACTGGCGCAGACGCCAGGAGATTGTAGCAACCCTCGCTGATCCCCGTCTGCGCCAGCTTGGCCGACGTCTGGTGGCGTTTCACGCGCCCGAACTGCTCTCGGAGAAGGAACAGGGGCAGTACCGGGCCTGGTTGAAGGAGCGTTGGTCAGCACCGGAAGCGTCAGAGTCAGAGTGGATGACGGTCGAAAAGTCCATACGCGCTATTGCCGAGATGCGTGCTGGTGAAAAGGTCAGTGAGATGCTGGTCTGCGAGATCGAAGCTTACCTGCAGGGCTTTGATATAAAAGCGTGATGATGGCCATTGACTGCTTCCCGCAGGAATCATTTTATTGCGAGGGATTACTATTTAGCATATTGGTTGGAGAGATCATGAGAGGAACGATGTGCCGCGCAGACGAGTCAAGCAGCTGAATTGGGGCGCTGAGCGGCGCAATGCGTTCATCGAATTCCGGGTGTTCTGGCATGGTCGGATCAACCGAGCTGACCTGATCGAGACATTCGGCATCTCGCTCCAGCAGGCATCGCTCGATTTGGCTGGCTATGCGGATCAGTGGAAGCGCAACCTCATCTATGACAAAAGTCAGCGTGCCTACGTCCGAGGCAAGGCTTTCAAGCCGCGTTTCATCACGCCCAGCGCCGAGGACTATCTTGCGCATTTGCGCGCTGTCGATCAGGGGTTGGTCTCGCACGACCAGAGCTGGATCAGCGTTTTTCCGAGCTATGGTGCAACGCCAACGCCCGCTCGGGGCGTCGCGCCCGAGACGCTGCGTGATGTCCTGGCCGCAATCCACGCCCCTGCTGCGCTTGAGATAACCTACCAGTCCATGTCCAGACCCGAGCCTAGCGCGCGCTGGATTGAGCCGCATGCGCTGGCCTTCGACGGGTTTCGCTGGCACGCTCGGGCGTTCTGCCAGAATGACCATGTATTCAAGGATTTCCTGCTGTCGCGCATCGTCGAGATTGGTGCTCAGGGACCAGCCACTGCTGATCTGCGCGCCGACGCAGACTGGCACAACGAAGCGGTTCTCGAGATCGGCCCACATCCTGACCTCTCGCCAACCCAGCGCCGTGCGATCGAGATGGATTATGGGATGGAAGAGGGCAAGGTGCAGATCCCGGTGCGCCGGGCGCTTCTGTTCTATGCGCTCAAGCGGTTGGGGTTGGACACCGATCCGTCAGTGCGAAGGCCGCAGGATCAACAGATTGTTCTCATAAAGCCTGTTGATGTGGGTTTTCGCTCTGATGGCGTTGCACCCCTCGGAACGCGGGAGGGTTCGGTGTGATTGATCAACTCGACCGCGTCGTTGAAGACATTTCGACAGTACACAGCAAGTTGGTTCTGCTCATTGGACAACCGGGCACCGGCAAGAGCAAGTTGCTTTGGCAGTTAGCCAAGCGCAAACAAGCGCCCGTTCTGAACATAGGGACGGCCCTTGCACGTGAATTGCTGACGGTGCCAAGTGCGCGACGGCATCTTTATGTTGCTGAGATATTCAGGGGCCTTGCAGACGAAGTCGCGAGCCAAGGCATTCTGCTCGTCGATAACATCGAACTTCTCTTTGATCGGACGCTCAAGCTGAGCCCACTTGATCTTCTAAGACGGCATGCTCAAGCGCGACGTGTCATTGCAGTTTGGCCAGGAGAGTTGCGGGACAACCGCCTTGTCTATGCCGAGACAGGACATCCAGAATATCGGGACTATGCCATCGATGGCCTGGTTCCATTCACTATGCATTGAAAAGGGGACAATGGATGCCGATGCGTTATGGCGATCTCATTCAGTTCGAGCCTATTGAGTCTGTAATCCAGCTGCTGGATGCTAATCGTCCGGACGAGGCCAAGAAGTTGGTTTCGACCTACGTCATTTCTGATGACATGGCCGAACGGATTGCCAAGCAGGTGATCCCCCAGCTCTCCTTCGACGATAGCGTAGACCATAAAGGCGTGCTTGTTGTTGGTAACTACGGGACGGGTAAGTCGCACCTCATGTCCGTTCTCTCGCTGGTAGCGGAAGACGCAGACTATGTGCCGATGATCCATCACCCAAAGGTGGCTGAGGCCGCCATGGCAATCGCAGGGAAGTTCAAGGTTCATCGGATCGAGATTTCTAGCCAGATGTCGTTGCGTGACATCGTCACACAGCAGCTGGAAGTCTTTCTGGAAAGGCAAGGGGTGAACTTTGAATTCCCACCGGCTGACAAGGTAATCAACAACAAGGCTGCCTTTGAAGAAATGATGGCGGCATTTGAGGATGTTCACCCGAACCACGGTGTTCTGCTCGTGGTAGACGAGTTCCTCGAATACCTGCGCTCGCGCAAGGATCACGACCTTGTTCTCGACCTGTCGTTTCTGCGCGAAATTGGCGAGGTCACCAAGCACCTCCGTTTCCGCTTTGTCGCAGGTATTCAAGAAGCCATCTTTGACAGCAGCCGCTTCCAACATGTTGCGGATAGCCTTCGCCGGGTGAAGGATCGCTTCACTCAGGTGCTTCTTGCCCGACAAGACGTCAGTTTCGTGGTAGCGGAACGCCTTTTGAAGAAAACGTCCGATCAACAGCACAAAATCCGGGCCTACCTCACGCCTTTCGCCAAGTTCTACGGATCCATGAACGAACGCATGGACGACTACGTGCGTCTATTCCCCGTCCATCCTGACTACATTGGGACTTTTGAGCGCCTCGTCTTTACCGAAAAGCGTGGGGCGCTGGTCACGCTCCGGGACCAAATTCAGGCGGTGCTAGATCAGGAAGTCCCCGACGATCGACCAGGGCTGATTGGCTATGACAAGTTTTGGGAGACAGTGACGTCGAACTCTGTGCTTCGCGCTGATGCCAATATCGGACCAGTGCTTAAGGTGTCAGAGGTTTTGTCAGAACGCGTCAACAAGGCGTTTACACGTCCTGCCTACAAAGCAATGGCGCTGCGGATCATTGATGGCTTGGCAGTTCATCGGTTGACCACGGGCGGCGACATCTACGTGCCAGTCGGTCCAACTGCCGAGGAACTGCGTGACACGCTCTGTCTGTTCCAGCCTGGTATCGAAGACATGGGAGGCGATCCGTCCGATGATCTGTTGACTGCTGTGCAGACTACGCTTCGAGAGACGCTGAAAACGGTCAACGGGCAGTTCATCTCCAAGGCTTCAGACACTGAGCAGTACTACCTCGATCTGAAAAAGGACGTCGATTACGACGCTCAGATTGAGAAGCGCGCAGAGGCCTTGTCCGATGAATCCCTCGATCGCGCATATTTTGGAGCCATTCGCCAGCTCATGGAGCGGACCGACGAGTCTAGTTATGTCACTGGTCATCAGATTTGGCAGTATCAGATCGAGTGGCAGGCCCGTCGGGTAGAGCGCATCGGTTACTTGTTTTTTGGAGCGCCGAATGACCGGCCAACCGCTCAACCTGAACGCGACTTTTATCTTTACTTCATCCAGCCATTCGATCCGCCCCGCTTCCGTGATGACCACAAGGCCGATGAAGTTTTTTTCCGCCTGAAGGGGTTGGACGATGCGATCAAGCGGCTCCTTTCTTTTTATGCTGCCGCGCAGGAATTGGCATCAACAGCGAGTGGCGGCGCGAAGGCCGTGTATCTCGACAAGGCGCGAGATGCGTTACGCGACATGAGCAAATGGCTTCAGGAGAAGCAGCTTGAGGCATTCGAAGTCAGCTACCAAGGCAAGTCTAAATCGCTGCGCGACTGGACCAAGGGATTCTCTCTTCGCGAAAAAGCGCGCTTGGGGCCAGATGAGCGCATCAACTTTCGGGACGTGGTCAATGTAATCGCGGGTATTGCCCTAAACAGCCGGTTCGCCGACGTTGCTCCCGAGTATCCGACTTTCTCTGGGTTGGTAACCGAGGCCAACAGAAAGCAGTTGGTCGGAAACGCACTCCGGGCACTCGCGGGCGGCACGAAGACCAAGGACGCAATAGTCATCCTCGACGGCCTTGAAATGCTCGATGGAGATAGCATCGATTCAACGCGATCCAGATTTTCTCAAGAATTGCTTGCCCGGCTCAAGGCCAAGGGGCATGGACAGGTCTTGAATCGTGCTGAACTGCTCAGCGGCGATGCTGACATTGAGTATTTCGCGCCGGTCAAGTACCGCTTGGAGCCCGACCTCCTTGTTACCTTGCTTGGGGGGCTCGTTTACTCAGGCGACATTGTGCTCGCGATCACAGGCGACAAAATCGACTCAGGTAAAATCACTCTGCTGGCTGAGCGCTCGCTCGACGATTTGAGGCATTTCAAGCATGTCGAAGCGCCAAAGGAGATCAACGTTGCCGTGCTCCGTTCGTTGTTCGAGCTGCTGGGGCTGCCGCCAGGCCTCGCGCAGCAAGCAACACAGGGATCCGATGAACCCGTTAAGGCGCTGCAGGACAAAGTCGGCATGCTGACAAAACGCGTGCTTGGCGCGACGACGGACATGGTGAGCCGCCTGAGCTTCTGGGGCCAGCCGCTGCTGCGCGACGAGGAAGTGCGTGACTGGCGCACGAGGCTCGATGCACTCAAAACGTTCTCGGAAGACCTCGCACCCTACAACACCGTTGGTAAGCTGAAGAACCTGCGCATAGGCTCTGACGACATCGCGGCGCAGAAGAAAAACTTTGAGGTGCTCGCCTCGGCCGAAGGACTGATGACCCTGATAGGCGAACTGGGTACCACTGCAAGCTATCTCGGTCAGGCCGAGATGGTGCTTCCCCCTGACCACGCATGGGTCAAGCAGGCGCAGGAAACCCGAAAACAGGTACTCGACAAGCTGGCTGCCGACCGCACAGCCCAGAACGCGGCCGAATACCGTCAGACGCTCAACCAGCTGAAGAAGGACTACGTGAAGGCCTACGTCGCCCTGCACAGCAAGTCGCGCCTCGGTGTCTCGGAAGACAAGACCAAGAACGCCATGCGGAAGGATCCGCGCCTGGTCGCGATGCGAGCGCTTGCCGGCATTTCGCTTATGCCGACCAGCCAGCTCACCAGCTTCGAGGAAAAGCTCGACAAACTGAAGAGCTGTGCCTCGCTGGTCGACTCAGAACTTTCGGCATCGCCGGTCTGCCCGCACTGCACCTTCCGCCCCGCGAACGAACAGGGCGACCTGCTCCCTGCGGCCAATGTGCTCAAGCAGCTCGACGACGAGCTCGACCGGCTTCTCGAAGGGTGGGCGCAGACTCTCGTCGACAACCTCGAGGATCCGATCATCCAGTCGAACTTCGAATTGCTCAAGGACTCGTCGCGCAAGATTGTCACCGGTTTCGCCGACACGAAGACCCTGCCCGAGATGGTGACGCCCGAGTTCACCGCCGCCGTGCAGGAGGCACTGTCGGGGCTCGAGAAGGTCGTCGTCGCGGGAAATGATATCCGCGCCGCTCTGCTTCAGGGCGGTTCACCAGCGACACCCGAGGATTTGCGCAAGCGCTTCGAGGCGTTCCTGACCGACCGCTGTAAGGGCAAGGACACCACCAAGCTGCGCTTCGTGGTCGAGTAGCGTTTGGGATACTACAAGATGAAAAGGAAGATTTAGATGTCGATCAATAACGCAAGTTTTTTTTGGATCGAAGCTGGTGACATGCAGGGTGGATCAAGAAACCAAATCGAATTTACGGACGATATCGTATCATTTTTTGATGGCAGCTCCCGCGCTGCAGGCCAAGCGTTTTTGGCTTTTAACACTAAGATTAAGGGCTACGGGGCGCTTACCAACAGGGCCCAAGAGTATGACCAATGGGTCAATAAATGGAGGTTGAGTTTGATCACGAAGGCGAAAGGCGGCGTTGATTACGCAGGTCGCGTCGTTGGCTTCGAAAAGCGGCAAATAGGGAAATCATATGTATATGTCATATCAGTGGTCGACTTAAATTCAGCTGATTATTTGGCGTGGAAGGCAAAGTCAAAATACGTCGGATCGACAGGGGGATCGGATGGGAGAGAGTATGGGTACTTTTGATATGTCTCACCCAGAGAAGCTTCACGACAAAGAGGGCAAGTCGACTTCAGTTGAGTGCCTCGGCATCGAGTTCGAAACCGACGACGCACGTCGCACACATTTCACAAAGCTGCTGGCTGAAAAGCTTCAAGACCCGGTTTTCCGCAATCAGGAGGGCTTTCCGAAAGGTTCTGACGACGCAATCCTCGCTATGTCAGATCCTCCTTACTACACAGCCTGCCCGAACCCGTGGTTGGCCGACTTCGTAGAGCATTACGGCCAAGCATATGATCCAGAAAAGGAATATGCCCGAGAACCAATGGCGATTGACGTCTCTGTAGGCAAGACGGACGCCTTGTATAAGGCGCATGGGTACCACACCAAGGTGCCTCATCTCGCTATTGTACCATCGATTCTTCACTTCACCGAGCCCGGTGATGTTGTGCTGGATGGTTTTGCGGGATCCGGTATGACCGGCGTCGCTGCACATTGGTGCGGGACGGCGCCTTCGGTCTATCGCCACCAAGTGGAGATTGAGTGGAAGAAGGCTGGGATGCCTGCTCCGAAATGGGGTGCACGACGGACTGTTTTGAATGACTTATCTCCTGCTGCGACGTTTATTGGCGCAAATTACAATATTCCATTTGATGTCGATGCCTTCGCAAAGGCTGGCAAGCAGCTACTCGCCGAAGTCGAAAAAGAAATCGGGTGGATGTATGAAACGCTTCATTCTGATGGAAAAAGCAAAGGCAGGATTGAATTCACAGTGTGGAGTGAAGTTTTCACTTGCCCCGAATGCGCTGGCGAGCTGAATTTCATAGAGGAAGCACTGGACGCGGAAAGCAAGCGAGTAAGAGGCACTTTTCCCTGTCCGCACTGTGGCGCTGAAATGAACAAGGATCGGCTAGAGCGTGTCCTCGAGACAAAAAATGATCCCGCCACGGGTGAGCATTGGCAGAGGGTTAAGTTTCGCCCGGCAAGTATTGTCTATTCGGTCGGTAGAACTCGTTACGAGAAACAGCCCGATGCCACCGACCTGGCAATATTGGAGCGGATTGACGCGCTGACGCTATCCCCGAGTATGCCGACCTCGCGTTTCCCTATAGAGCAAATGTATCATGGCTCTCGAATTGCTCCAAAAGGGCTGACGCATGTGCACCATTTCTTCCTTCCTCGCGCAGCTCATGCGATGAGCTTGCTTTGGAAGAAGGCATCTGACTGTACAGATTTGCGCACTCGTGCTTTCTTGTTGTTTTTCGTAGAGCAGGCAATTTGGGGCTTTTCTATTCTTAACAGATATAGCCCAACACATTTCTCACAGGTTAACCGCGCGCTTAACGGTGTCTATTATGTAGCATCACAGCATTCAGAATGCAGCCCGCGGTACAATTTGGGGGGAAAGCTTGACCGCCTTATCAAAGCCTTTGGTGGCTTTCGAGCCAAGCCTAAGAACTCAGCAATTACGACAGGGACGGCGGCGAATCTGCCACTACGCGACCGGTCAGTTGACTATATCTTTACCGATCCACCGTTTGGCGAAAACATTTACTATGCAGATTTGAACTTTTTTGTTGAGTCTTGGCATGGTGTGACGACTGACGCAGCACCTGAAGCAATAATGGATAGCTTTAAGAAAAAAGCTCTACCAGACTATCAGCGTCTGATGCAGCAGTGCTTCTCCGAGTATCATCGCGTTCTGAAGCCAGGCCGCTGGATGACAGTCGTCTTCTCGAACAGCAAGGCATCGGTATGGAATGCGATCCAGGTCGCGCTGCAGCAGGCGGGCTTTGTGGTCGCCGAAGTCAACGCGCTCGACAAGGTCCAGGGCAGCTACCGGCAGGTCACGTCCGCGACCGCGGTGAAACAGGATCTAGTCATTTCGGCCTACAAGCCGAATGGCGGCTTGGAGAAGCGTCTTTCGGAGCGGGGCGCGGCACCTGAGTCCGCATGGGACTTCGTCCAGACCCATCTTCGGCAGCTGCCGGTGGCCAAGGTGAAGAGCGGTATTCTCGAGATGGTCGTCGAACGCGATCCGCGGCGCATCTACGACCGGATGGTCGCGTGGTTTGTTCGCCACGACTTCCCTGTGCCGCTTTCGACCGAGGAGTTCTTGGAAGGACTGCGTAATCGGTTCCCCGAACGCGACGGCATGATGTTTCTAGCCGAGCAGGTGGCCGAGTATGATCGCAAGCGGGCCCAGGCTGCGCAGGCGCCTCAGATGGAGCTGTTTGTCTCCGATGAGCGATCGGCCATCGATTGGCTAACTGATTTCTTGCGCAAGCGTCCCTCGACCTATCAGGAGGTGCATCCGGAGTTCACCACGCAGGTTGGCGCGGGATGGAGAAAGCACGAGGAGAAGCCGGAGCTCTCGGCGCTGCTCGCCGACAACTTCCTCCGCTATGAAGGCAATGGCGATGTGCCCAGTCAGATCCACAGCTACCTGTCCACGAACTTCAAGGATCTGCGCGGTCTGGAGAAGGACGACCCGCGGCTGAAGGCCAAGGCGAAGGACCGCTGGTTTGTTCCCGACCCAAGCAAGGCGAAGGACCTGGAGCAGAAGCGCGAACGAGCACTGCTGAAGGAGTTCGAAAGCTACAAGTCGGCTCCCGGCCGGAAACTTAAGGAATTCCGTCTCGAGGTGCTGCGCGCGGGCTTCAAGACTGCGTGGACCACGAAAGACTACGCGACCATCATAAGCCTTGCCCAGAAGATACCCGAGGAGGCGCTGCAAGAGGATGAAAAGCTGCTGCTCTGGTATGACCAGGCGCTCACTCGCATGGAGGCTGATGCGTGACGCATGCGGATGGCGGGCATGGCATTGGCGCGTGGTGCTGGCATGAGAGACATGCCGCACCCTGTCGTGTCGTTGACCGGGAGGAGATTTGGGGCGAGACCGCCTATCGGGTTTGGTTGCCCGGCAAGGATGCCGTTGTCCGCGCCCGTGCGCGCGATCTGAGCCCCCTCGACACATTCCAGTTAACGGTCGAGCACATCCTGCACACTGCTGCGGCGGCGAAGCTGCTGGATGCGCTGGAAGACAACCTGCTGCTGGCGCCGATCCAGTCGAGCGTCGTGCCGCTACCGCATCAGCTCTATGCACTCAACCGCGCCATGAGCCGTGATCGGATTCGCTATCTGCTCGCGGATGAAGTTGGTCTTGGAAAGACGATCGAGGCGGGGTTAATCCTCCGCGAGCTCAAGCTGCGCGGTATGGCGCGGCGTATCCTCGTCGTGGCACCCAAGGGACTGGTCCGGCAGTGGCAGGCCGAGATGCGGCTGCATTTCGGAGAGGATTTCCAGTTCGTTGAACCGGCCGCACTGTCCGCCTTTCGCCAGTGGCGGAGCGACGAGGAAAACCTATGGCGTTTACATGATCAAGTGATCTGCTCGCTCGATTCAGTAAAGCCGCTCGAAGGTCGTCGTGGTTGGAGCGTTGAGCAGCTAAGCACCTACAACCGGGAGCGCTTTGAGGATCTGATTTCTGCCTCTTGGGATCTGGTTATCATCGACGAGGCCCACCGCATGGGGGGAAGCACCGACCAGGTGGCGCGCTACAAGCTCGGAGCCGCGTTGGCAGAGGCAGCGCCCTACCTACTTCTGCTCTCCGCGACGCCCCACCAAGGCAAAACCGACCAGTTTCACAGGCTGATGCAGCTCCTTGATCGTGACACGTTCCCGGATGTGACCAGTATTGCTGCCGATCGCGTACGCCCCTTTGTTGTCCGTACCGAGAAGCGTGCGGCCATCGACGCGCAGGGGAAACCGCTTTTCGTGCCTCGCATAACCAGGCTTCAGCCGGTCGCTTGGCTGGATCGTCATGCGGCTCAGCAGGGCCTGTATGAAGCGGTCACCGAATACGTCCGCCATGGTTACAACCAGGCCATGGCGACGAAGCAGCGCCACATTGGTTTTCTGATGATCTTGATGCAGCGTCTCGTGACATCGAGCACGGCAGCTATTCGCACCACACTCGAAAAGCGATTGCTCGCACTCGATGACGATCATACCCAACTGAAGCTTTTCCCTGCCGATCCTGCTGAAGATTGGCACGAACTGTCCGGCGAAGATCAGATCGACTTGGCGGTCGCGTTCGAGGCTCTTGCTGATGAATGCAAAGACGTTGATGCCTTGCTGTTTCTCGCTCGGGAGACCGAAGCGCAGGGGACCGACGCCAAGGCGGAAGCCTTGTTGGAACTCATCTACAAGATCCAGCAGGATGAAAACGATCCTGAACTGAAGGTGCTGATCTTTACTGAATTTGTGCCGACACAGGCGATGCTCGCGGGTTTTCTTGAGAGCCGTGGCTTCTCGGTTGCTACTCTCAACGGCAGCATGGATCTCGAAGCTCGCACGCGCGCTCAGAAATCATTCGCGGGAGCTGTCCGCATCCTTGTTTCGACCGATGCCGGCGGCGAGGGGCTGAACCTCCAGTTCTGCCACGTCATCGTGAACTTCGATATGCCATGGAATCCTATGCGTGTCGAGCAACGCATCGGCCGTGTTGATCGTATTGGGCAGCCGCACGTTGTGCGCGCGATTAACTTCGTCCTGGAGGATACAGTTGAACATCGTGTGCGCGAGGTCCTGGAGACCAAGCTCGCGGTTATTGCTGAAGAATTCGGCGTTGATAAGGCCGCCGACGTGATGGATTCGGTCGAATCAGAACCTATGTTCGACGAGCTTTTCGTCCAAGCCATTCAGAACCCTGATGCAATCGAACAGGAGTGCGACACAGCTATTTCGCATCTTCGGTCAACCATCGCGGAGAGCCAGAAAAGCAGCGCGCTCTTGGCTGGTGGTCACGAACTCGATGCGGATGATGCGCGGAAGTGGAGAGATCACCCTGCACAATTCTGGCTGGAGCGAGCGATCACCAGCGGATTGCCTGTTCGCGGCGGGCAAGCCGTCAAGGATGCGGATGCTTGGCGGGTGCGTTGGGTGGACGGCAGCGAGTCCGTCAAGGTCTGCTTTGATGCGAGAACGGCCGAAGAGCGACCTGACCTTGAATGGATTACTCTTGAAGACCCTCGTGCACGGGCGGTGATCAGCGATCTGCCACGCTTCGTTTCAGGTCAGCCATTGCCTATCGTTCGAATTTCCGGGCTTCCCGAAAACGTTCGCGGCGTATGGTCCCTCTGGGAGATCAGCCTCTCAGCCGATGATTTCAGCCGACGGCGCTTCCTTTCCGTCTTCGTAAACGATGAAGGGCGTACCTTCCTGCCGACAGCCAAACGGATCTGGGATCTGCTTTTGACGGAGCAGGTCGAGAGTGTTGCTTCGTTGGCTGCCCCAGACGCCGACCGATGCTTCGATCAGTCAAGAAGTGCCGCTGTCGCTCAGGGGGAGCGCGTATTCACCGATCTGGTCGATGAGCACAGAACCCGGATCACGGAAGAGCGTGGGCGCGCTGAATTCGCCTATGATGCAAGATATCAGGCCATTGGTCGGGTCGGCCTTCAGACAGTTCGGGACTACCGGCGCAAGCGTCTGCGTGCTGACCACGATGCTCGCATGGCGCAACTTGATGCCGCAGAGGCATATACCCCTGATTTGAACGCTGTTCTGATGTTGCGTGTCGGTGAGACGGGACCGAGTACATCATGAGCGCCTGGACCGATCGCATCCTGCAGGAGTTCCCTTCTGACCTTTCCCGATTCTGGATCGCCTGCGACCCGGATGACCTGCTGCTGGATGAACGGATCCTTCACAGCCTGCGGGAACGGGGCTTTGAAGTGCTCCCGTTCCAGGACTCCATCGCCTTCAGAACAGAGTACGAAGAGCGGTATCGGGCCGCCTGGGATCGCGGTGAGGAAGCGCCATCAAAGGCGCTCGTCCTACAGTTGCGAGGAACTGAACTTGCTGCGCTTCCCTGGGATTACGTCCGGATTGGACGAATGGTCAATCTCAGCCTGGCCGACCTGTTCCCCAGGCTGAGCTATAGCGTACTCCGACATATCGACTCGGGGCACCACGAAGATCTATTCCTTGCCCATAATAGGCATGCCGCCCAGCCTTTGGGTGAAAGCGCAACCAAGGATTTCATCCTTACCCACATCTTCGAGATTAGCCCATACCTTCTCAGCCGGTCTGAGGACTTTTGGCGGCAAGTATTGCGCCTTCACTACCATGGAGCGGGATTGCCGGAATTGCTTGCGAAACATGTCGCGGCCATCTTGAAGGAAACGCCCCTTGGCGCACTTCCAATCGAAGCGCTGCTTTCGTCCAAGAGCTATACGATGCGCGTGGTGCAGGAAGCCTGGACCCGCTTCCTTTCACGATACGAAATTAAGAGCGGTCGCACTTCCAATGGTGATGCGGCAAAGAAATTCCCAGAGGTCTCAGTCCCGTTTGAACATCCCGACGTGAGGCTCATTATTGATACCATGTTCCTCGAAGGAGACCTGCAGCCCGTCGTTGCTCCAGGCGCAGTGGTTAATTTGCCTGACTGGGTCAAGGTCGGCCTTATAGATGACCCGCAGGCCTTCGGAGACATTGTGTCCGACGGGGCCAAGAAGATCGCCGCCGACCTGCCTACGAACCAGGCAACGTATCGCGACTGGGTGGAAACGGCTCGGCGGCTTGGAGAGATCATCTCTCGATTTCACGGTCTGAGTGCAGCAGTTGCCGAGCCAATTCAACAACAGGTCCGTTCCTTGCAGTACGAGGCAGACCAGAGCCTGCAGGATTGGCTGGCTCACCATTATACGAATCTGTCGTCACTTCCCGCTGCGAAGGGGCCGGTGATGGTTCATCATGTACCGCGCTATCTTTCATTCCGCCGAAGCGCTGGTGAAGACCGTATTGCGCTACTTGTCTTCGATGGCCTTGCGATGGATCAGTGGGTTCAGATCCGGGAACACCTGGCAAAAACGGTGCCCGGCTTCTCCGCAGAAGAGAGCGGGTGCTTCGCATGGTTGCCCACACTTACGTCTGTTTCGCGACAGGCATTGTTCTCTGGTCTTAAGCCTAGAGAGTTCGCAAATTCGATTGAGACGACATCAAAGGAGCAATCTCTTTGGCAGCGTTTCTGGCAAGACAATGGCCTGCGTTCATCAGAAATCTATTTTAGGAAAAGCCTGAAGAGAACACATCAACTGGTCGATCTCGAGGAAGCGATTTCAAAACCCACAATGAAGGTTGCCGGACTGGTCATCGACATGATCGACGAAATCGTCCATGGGGCGATGCTGGGAAAGCGCGGGATCACGGGGCAGATCAAGGCATGGTGTGAAACTGGTTTCGTCGAAAAACTGCTGCATCTTCTCGTCGATCATGGGTATCAGATTTATCTCACCGCGGACCACGGCAACGTCGATGCCGAAGGGATCGGTCGTCTCAACCAGGGGGTAGTTTCCGAGGTTCGGGGAGAACGCGTGCGAACCTATCGCAGCGAAAGCTTGGCTTCGTCTGTTCCTGCGGACATCGAAACTTTTCGGTTTAATAGTTCTGGACTACCTACCGATTTTTTACCGGTGTACGCCGGCACGCGCGGAGCATTTGTTCCGAAAGGAGACCAAATCGTAGCACACGGTGGGGCTTCTATCGAAGAGCTGATCGTTCCGTTTACCAGAATAACAATAGCAAAGACGTAATCATGAATCCTCCACCTCCTCAGATTGGTTTCGACCGTTTCATTCAACTTGAGTGGGCCAGGACTGCTCTGCGGGTAAAAGCAGGCATGGCGAATATTGAAGAGCTTGAAGAGCTCATCACTGCATCGCACTCGGGCCTGGAGGCCAAGAAGAAAACTCGCACAGTGCTTAATCGCTTGTGGCTGGAACCGCGTCCGGACCTGGTCGAATTCTCTGATCGCGGCGTTCAGGTTTACAAGGATGCTCCTGGAACATCAGTTGCGGCTCTCACTTGGGGAATGGCCATTGCGAGCTACCCGTTCTTTGGGCGAGTAACTGAAATCGTTGGTCGATTGACTGCCATTCAAGGCGAATGCACTTCGGTTGAAGTGCATAGACGGATGGCTGAAACCTATGGGGAGCGAGAAGGCACGCGCCGTATGACAAATATGGTGCTGCAATCGCAAGCAGACTGGGGGGCAATCGGTCGGCCGAACAAAGGAAAGCAAATCGTTAGGAAGCCGCAAATTGACCTTGAGGGGTCACCAGTGGTTCCCTGGCTGGTTGAAGCCTGCTTGCGCCAAGGGGGACGATCGCTCTCAGTGGCGACATTGGACTCCATCCCGTTGCTTTATCCCTTCCGACTAGGCGAGTCGCTCTCTTACATTCTTTCGGGTGTCAAGTGGCTGGAGATGCACGTCGATAGTTCGGGAAATCAGAGTGTGGACATCAAGGTATAAGGGGGGTCGTTATTTATGCCTTTCCGTTTCTGGCGCCGTGTTCGACTTGCCCCCGGTGTCACGTTGAACCTGTCGAAATCCAATGCATCGCTGTCATTCGGGCCGCGTGGGGCCAAATACACCATCAGCCCGCGCGGCAATCGCGCGACGGCTGGTCTACCTGGCACAGGGATGTTCTACACCGTTCATGACCGCCAGCGCGCGGGGCGCGGTGGGGCTGCACCTGCGCCATCCGTGCCGCAGCGCGACCGTTTGAAGCTGGGATTCTTCCAGCGACTGATGACCCCGGCCGAGGAAAAGCGCTTCATCGACGGCATCCGTGCGCTGAATGACGGGGATCAGGACGCGGCACTGGCGGCGCTGGAAGAGGCCGGCGATCTGCCCGATGCGGCGTGGATGACCGGGATGATCCGCTTGCGCCGCGAAGAATTCGACCGCGCCAGGGCGCATTTCGAACACGCGTTGGCCCGTCTGGGGGATCTCGGCACGCTGTTTGCCAAATACGAGATTGCCGCGCAGGCCAGCCTTCCGATCACATCCGACATCTTCGCTCATGTTTTTCCACGTGAACGCGGTACACGGCTGGCGCTGGTGGAAATCGCGCAGCTTGAGGGCCGCCATGCAGATGCGATGGCGCATATCGAGCGGCTGATGGAGATTGATGCGACTGATCCGGTGGTACTGCTGTCCTTTGCTGAACTGGCGCTCGACACCCCAGATGACCGCGCGCTGATGGACCGCGTGGTGCGCGCGACTGTACATGTCGAAAACGAAACACCAGTCGACACCGCCCTCCTGCTCTATCGTGGCCGCGCACTGGCCGCGCTGGGGATGCCTGATGCCGCGATCGATGTATTTACGCTGGCCAACCGCCGCCGCAAGGACCGGCCGGAGGGGCTGTTGCATCAGATCCGCTATGACCGTGCGGTTCTTTACGAACAGTCGGGCCAGCGAGCCCGCGCCAGAAGCGAGTTCGAACGCATCTATGCCGCTGATCCGGTTTTCGAAGATATTGCGCAACGGCTGGGTACGACGCCATGATCCCTATCGGCCGCATCCACCCTGTCTTTGATATGGTAATGCATAGCCATGGTGGCGGTGTTGCGGCGTTTTGCATCGTCTACTGATCGGTAGATGCACCATCGCCGCTGATCATTCTGCGGTCGATTTCCGGCTCGTCCCATTTCATCGCAGCGCCCATCCAGCGCTCGATCTGGTCCTGAAGCTTGGGATCGTCGGCCTCGAGATGGAATGTGTAGAGGCGGTTGACGATAGTGCGCATCAGGTCGCGCATCTCGGCGTCATCAATGTGTGAGACCTCGGTCCAGGGGATGCGCCGACCGTCCGCATCCACCACAAAGACATCCGAATAGTCGCCGGTCCGGGTGATGGGCCCAAGGCCGGCATGCAGCCTTTCCAGCTGCGTATTGCGCACGCACAGCATCGCCATGATCCTTGCGAGATTTGCTGCAACACGCTTTTCATCTTCGGGTTTCATGCGGTCAGATTAGCGGGATTGCGGGGCCCGCGCCATCAATTTGGCAGCTGATCTGCCCCCTCAGCGACAGGCCCGCGCCTGCTCCCTCAACACAGCGTAATCCGCCAGCCACCCGGGGATCAGCGCCCCTTCCGGAAGGGCCGCGACTTCCCCGGCCACGCGCGCCTGCTCGGCCCGACCGTACTCCACCACCGGCGGGCAGGCGCTGGGCAGTGTGTCAGAACTCACCCCCGCGCAGGCGGTCAAGAAGATCGTCGCGGCTGCGAGGGCGGCGCGCGGCGGCGTCCAGCATCTGGCGGTGGATGGCATCTGTGCGCTCCAGTTGGTCGAACCTTTCAGCGGCGCGGCCTGCGCGCTCGCCTGATCGGCGGAGGTTGAGAATGAACAGGGTAATGCTGAGGACCGCGAGGGCGAAACTAACCGCCCGCTGCGCCCATGGCCGGGCCAGAAGCCCGACCACCAGACTGCCCCACATCAGCGCAGCCCCTTCTTCCAGTCATCGACCCGCGCCCAGACGGCCACCGCGATCCCGCCCAGTGCCAGCGCAATGAACACCCAGCGCAATGTGTCCAGATACGGCACCAGCGGCAGAACAGCCCCTTGCGCCTCTGCCAGAACCTCTTGTGCCACCTCGACGCCCGCTGCGCCGACGGTCGCCACGCCGGCCGCACCGGTCCCTTTCAGTGTCCGGCTTTGCGCGATCGCCTCGCGCGCAGGCGGAGCTTCCTGCGCAAATGGTACCGCCCGCGCTGGAAACGGCTCGCCCCAGCTGCGCGCGGGGCCGAGATCGATATGCATGAAGCCCGAGCGGGGATAGGCGCCGAAGCCCAGAAACCCGACGGCGCGGGCGGCTTCAGAAAATTGCACCGGATCATGGTTGGACATCGCGATATCAAAGGCGGTGCCGTCCATATGCTTGGAGCGCGGTGCCCCGCCGACATTGCGATTGTGCGCAGGGCTTCGATAGGCCGAGCGGATGATCAGCGGTTTGCCCAGTCGGTCGCGCAGCGCCTGCAGCTTGTCGAGTGCGTCGGGGTGCAGCTTCAGCTGGCCCGTGCCGCGGCAGGCAATCTCAGAAGGCGAGAAGTTCTTCCAGCGCCAGAGGCTCTCGGGCACTTCGCGGAAGTGGCGAAATGTGCGGATGGGATCAGTCATGGGGTGTCTCCTGTGGGTATGAGCGCATGCGGGAATGGCCCGCCGCCCGAGCGTTCGGGTGGCGGGGTTGGATCGTTTGGGATTGCAGGGTCGGCAGTGTGCCAGCGTCGCGTTGCGCGCAGGTGTGCAATGCGTGCGCTGGGCTACGCGGTCAGATGGAACCAGTCATGTGCCCTCAGTCTCCGTTCTTGCGCTGGAACGCGGCGAAGATCAGGTTGCGCATGTCATGGATATCGCGCTCGATGCGGGCGAGGCGGTCATGATCGACGCGGCGGTCGTCATCGCGGCGCTTCTCGACGCGCGCGCGTTCCTCGGCCAGTTCCTGCTCCAGCTTGTGCAGCAGCGCCTCATTGGTAAATGCCTTTCGCGTCACGGCTGTGGCCAGCCCTGCAATGAAGGTGAACCACACACCAATGGCCGTGGCAAAGCCATGATCGCGGAAGGCCTGTATGATCTGTTCTGTCAGCGTGCTGCGATTGGTCATCCGAGTTTTACCCCCCAGAAGCTGGTGTGATCGGCGGCAAAATACCCGTCATGGGCGCGGAAATGCCCCTGCAACTCGACTGTGTCGCCTGCGGCCAGAACGGCCATGGTCTGCAGCCAGATCGCAGTCGCCTCGGAGCGATGGGTGCCGGAATTCTCGCCCTGGCTGCCGCGCAGCACGGTGCTGCCATTGACCACCAGCCGCCCGGTCATCCGTGCCGCTGTGCTGGCATTGATCTTGAACATCAGCGTGGCGCCGAAGAGATAGGTTCCGTCCACTGGGGCGACGAACCGGTTATTGGCCGCGTCGAATGCCGCCTGATCATTAGCGTCGGTGACGTTGATCCCGATCTTCGTCCATGTGTCGACATCAACGTAGTTGTCGTAATTGGTGAAGGCCTTGAAGCGCGGCAGGCGGGGCTGATCGAGGATGCCAGTGGCGGGATCAGCAACCAGAGCATCCAGAAACGTGCTGCCGTCAGGCGAGACGGCAAGCCGCAGATTGTCACTGCCAAAGAGGCCCATGAGCGCCCGGGTCGAGAAACCAGTCTGGAACAGAAACCCCAGATCATGGCTGCTGGCCTGTTTGTTCAGGCTCTGGATCAGGCTGCCGCTGCCGCCAGCGCCTGTGGCCAGTGCTGTCCAGAGTGCAGCGTTGATTTGCGCGAGGAAGGGATTGCTGGCATCCGCCGTTGCGCCAAGCCCGATCCGGGTCAGCTCCTGCAAAGCGCTGGGCGTGGTTCCGGCCCATGTCGAGCCATCGTAGACCAGTAACACGCCTTCATCGGCCACCCAGACCCGCCAGCCGGGGCGCGGGACAAGGCGCAGCCATGCCCCATCGACGCGAAATGCCACGTTCAGATCCCAGCCCGCCCAGAGGCCAGTCGCGCCTGCGGCCACAAGATGACGATCCCCGTCAGAAGGACTGGCCGGGGGTGATGTACGATTGCGATCAAGGACCGAGAGCTGCACGAGCCCGTCCAGAAGCCGCAGCGCCTCGTTATGAGTGACATGCTTTTGCGCCTGCGCGGCCATGAGATAGGGCAGGCCGAGATGGGTGGTGGTGTCGGACATGGAGGGTTCCTGTGCGTTTGTGCCCGGCGGCTGCCGGTTCGGATCAGAACTGCAGCGTGACGCTGGCGGGTGCACCGCGCCCGAGGCGGGCAGAGAGCTGGAAGAGGCGCAGGGAGAGCGTGTCGCCGGGGCCAAGGGGCGTGCCCCAATCGGCAATCTGCTGCTCGGCGCTGTAGAGGACCGAGGTCGTATTGCTGGTGAGCACGCGCTTTACCACCCCGCCAGCATCGAGAAGATCGACCTCATAGCCCTCGAACTCTTCGCCCAATGGCACTGCAACCTGCTCCCAGGCATCGGCCTCGATCGCGCGGGAACGACGCGTCCAGCGGATGGTCAGATCACCGGGGCTCCGCGCCCGCCGCCAGGGCTGCTCGACATGCACGGGCGCAAAGGGGCGCAGCCCCACACCTGCCGGGGTGAAGGCCCGCGCGAGATAAGTGTCGTCAATGGGCGCCCGGGCGGCCGGGCCGATGCGCCAGTTCCACGGCAGGCCCAGATCACCCAAGGCGATGGGCAGTGGCGCAAGCGTGCTGTCCAGCACCACGACCCGCGCCCCGGCCGGGGTGGGATTGCCCATCGCCCCTTCCGTCCCGCGTTGGCCACGCAAGAGGCGGGTCAGACGATAGCAGCCCGGTGCGATCAACTCAGCGGTGCCTGCCTGCACGATCTCCCAGATGCCCGGCGCGCTTTCCACGGCCAGTGTGTTCGCCCCACTGAGAAGCGCGATGTCCGTGACGCTTTCCAGCGTGCCGGAGGAAAGATCGACCAGCAACACTGCGCCAAGATCGAAGCGGGAGACGGGCCCTGCGAGAAACGGCTCCAGCAGCACACCCATCCGTGCGCGCGACGAAACGGTTGTCAACAACTCGAACCCGTCACTGCCGGGGCTGCGCAACACTGCGAGCTCGCCTGGCCAGGGGCGGGCATGGGCGGCCAGGAAAGGCCGATGCGCAGGCTGGTCCTCAGTCAGCTGCGGCAGATTGAGGAAGGCCACGTCGGGTGCCGTCAGGACGAGCGCGCGCGCAAGAGAGGCAGGGCGCGGATCGCCGGGCGGCAGATCATAGGCCGCGCGGTCCTGCCGGATCGCCTCAATACTGCGGGCTTCCGCATCAGCGGTCGACAAAAGCCGGAAGTCGAGCCATCTGCCATCATGCGTGAGCCGGATCACATCGGCCGGATCGAGTGCAAGCCGCGAGGGCGGCAGGCGGAAATTCGCAGTTTCGCGCCCGATCCAGGCTTCCATCAGCGCGCGCCGACAGCGGCGCTCGGCTTCTTCGGGCGCGACGGCCATGGGAAAGGATTCCGAGGCGATGCGGCTCGCGGACACAGTGATGCGCTGCGCCTCAACCTGTGCGGCGTCATAATCCTCATCGGCGCGGGCCAGCTGCCATTTCAGCGCCTGCGGCAGCTCGGTCTCCTGCGCGCGGGTCAGCTCCAACTCTTCGGCGCGGGGATCGGGGGCGGCGACCAGATCATTAACACCCAGTTCCGCCACCGCGGCGCGCCCGCGCATCACAAAGCGGATCACCCCACCGGTCTCAACTGCATCGAAGCCGAAATGCCGCGCGAGCGTGGTGATGGAGGCGCGCGGGGATTCCAGCGCGCTGATCACATAGCCCTCGACGGCCCCCCAGAGGCCGGAAACATCAATGCGCTCGGCGGGAAGACCTGCGCGCAGGCACAGATGCCGGACGAGCGCCGCGAGCGACACGGCGCCCAGCCGCCCGGTCAGCCAGTGACCGAGCCGCCAGTTCGGCCCGTCGGTCCAGACCCCCTCGAGCGCCGGGAAGAACGGATAGGGCCGCGCATCCCAGGTCCAGGCGGCGCATTCCGGGACATGGACCATCCGGCCGCCATAGACGGTGGACAACGGGTTGTGCGCGGCATCGCCCCACCAGAGATAGCTGGCCTCGAGATAGGCGCGCTGGATGGCATCATCCCGCCAGCCGCGGGAGAAGTAGGGCGTGAAGCTCTCGGACGACTTCGGGTCAAAGAACACATTGGGCTGGTTTGTGCCGCGGTCGATGGCAGGACAGCCGAGTTCCGTGAACCAGATGGGCTTGGACTGCGGAACCCAACCAGTCGGCGTGGCGCTCTCCACCCCGCCGGGGCGGTTGAAATGGGGCTCCGACCACCAGGCGCGCAGATCCTTGTAGCGGAAGACCCATGCTTTGCCATATGCGCCGTCTTCCACTGCTGTGCGCAGCTGCGCGGCCCTATGGGCCTCTGAGCCATAGAACCAGTCAAACCCTTCGCCACCGGCGATGTTCGATTGCAGATAGGCGCGATCATGGATGGCAGGCCAGCCTGCTTGCGCGTCCGCATGCGCATAGCCATCACGCCAGTCCGACAGCGGCATATAGTTGTCGATGCCGATGAAATCGGTATTGGGGTCGGCCCAGAGCGGGTCGAGGTGGAAATAGACATCATTGCTGCCATCTGTCGGATGATGGCCGAAATACTCCGACCAGTCGGCGGCATAGCTGATCTTTGTGCCCGCCCCAAGGATGGCGCGTACGCTTGCGGCCAGATCGCGAAACGCCTGCACGGCGGGATAGGTGCTGGCGCCTGCGCGGATGGTGGTCAGCCCGCGCAGCTCCGAGCCGATCAGGAAGGCATCCACCCCGCCGGCCGCTTTGCACAGATGCGCGTAATGCAGGATCATGCGGCGCAGGCCCCACTCATTGGCCGGTCCAGTCCAGCTGACAGTTTCGCCCGCAATCGAGAAATTGCCAGGCGTGGCGCTGCCGAAGAAGCTGGAGACCTGCGTGGCCGCCGTGCCGGTCTTGTCCACGCTCCCGGCGAAGCCCGCAGCCGGCGAACAGGTGATGCGCCCCCGCCAGGGGAATACGGGCTGACCCGCCTGACCCGCATTGTCGCTGTAGGGGTTCGGTAGCGCGTTGCCGGGGGCCACATCCATCAGGATGAAGGGATAGAAGGTGACCCGCAGCCCGCGCGCCTTCATTTCCTGGATCGCCTGCACCACTGCGAAATCCGCAGGCGTGCCGCCATAGACGGGGCGGTTGTCGGACTGGGAAACGAGATGCGCCTGCGCGCGGTTCACACCATTCACTGACCACAGTCTCGGGCTGGTCGCCTTGGCTGCCACCTCGACGCCTGGCCTGATCGCGCAATTGCCTGCCCGCAGGTCCGTCCCGAACCAGGCGACGACGAGGCTGACGCTTTCCACTGCAGGCACCATGGCCTGCAACCGGTCGAGGGCCACGACCATGTCGGTGGTGTCGGGCAGTGCGTTCTGGTTCTCTGTCTCCTGTGCGCCACTGCTGCCCTTGCGGATGGCTTCGGTTGCATAGGTGAACTCGCCCGAGGCTGGAATCATGGTGACAGCCCGGGTCAGCCCCTCGGCGCTGTCGGGATCGGCCAGCGGACGGAACACCTCGAACGACAGCTGCGGGATACGGTTGCCGAAGGCCGAGAGTTCCAGTTCTTCGAAGACCACATAGGCTGTGCCGCGATAGGCCGGCGTGTTGGCCGCCCCCATCTTCGCGGCGATGAACGGATCGGGGGCCTGCGTCTCATCCCCCGGATACCAGCGCAGAGTCACGCCAGTCATGTCCAGCGGCTTGCCATCGGCCCAGATGCGACCAATGCCAGTGATTGCGCCTTCACACAAGGCGACAGCAAAGCTGGCATAGTAGAGATATTCGGTGGTCCGGATCTTCGGCCCGCCACCCTTGCCCCCGCCGCGCTGGGTCGTCGTGTTCGTCTCCTCGCGGAAATCCGTCGCCCAGATGATATTGCCGCCCACGCGCATGCGCCCAAAGAGGCGCGGGATCACGGCGCCTTCAGTGGATGAGGTGATCCGCAGGCTTTCCAGCCGCGCGCCCTCAATCCGCTGAGTGGGGGCGAGCGACGAGATGATCCAGCTGTCGATGACGGAGCCGACAGTCGAGCCGATCAGCCCGCCGATGGCCGCACCGGAGAGACCGAGGATCGCACCGCCAAAGCCCATGCCGATGCTGGAGCCGACGACGCCAAGAACGAGGGTGGCCATCTGGAAATCCTGATCTTGGAAGGGTCAGCGTGCTGGAAACAGGAAGGCGAAAGCGATGCGCCTGTGCCAGGTGAGTGTGAGCGGCTGCTCGATCACGCCCAGCCGCTCATAGGCGTGGAGGAAGCTGCCCGGCCCAGTCAGAATCCCGACATGCTTGGCGATGGCGCGGGGCAGCATCCGGAACAGGACCAGCGCACCGGGTGGGGCCGTCGCTGGTTCCACTTCGATCATCATGGTGCGCGCGCCCTCGGCCAGCACTTCCCGCGGCCCGATCTCGCCCCAGTCCCGGCTATAGGGCGGGATCGGAAAGGGCTCGGGCCCGACCACCTCGCGCCAGATGCCGCGCGCAAGGCCGAGGCAGTCGCAGCCCACACCCTTGAGGCTCGCCTGATCATGGTAGGGTGTGCCCAGCCATGAGCGCGCTGCGGCGATGACTTGGGCCGCGTCGGCGGCACTGACATGGTTCGGATCTGCAACGGGGCGCGGCGGCATCATCGCACTGCCCCGACATGTCCGCCATCGCGCGAGGCATAGCGCAGGATGGTGTCCTGCCCGGGGATATGCGGAAACCCCCGGAAGTTCGCGACATTGGCGAATTTCGCGCTGCAGGTCGCCAGCCGCTTGTCGCAGCCTGCACGTACAACAAAGGCGTCCCCTTCCTTGATGTCGCGCACTGGCGGCTCCAGCAGGGTCAGGATGGCGATGCCATCGACCAGATCATGCGCCAGCACTTCTGCCCGCCCCCCGGTATTGGCGCCCGAGGTCCAGTCCACTGTGCCATGGGTGAACCAGTCCCCGGCGTAGCTGCCCAGCCCCGCGGCAGTGAAAGCGCGATCGCGCAGCAGATCGGTCACGCTGCCTGCACCGCTGAAGGTGGAGTCCTCCAGATCAACCTTGCAGCGCGCGTCGCCAAGCGCCGCATCGCAGCTGGATTGAAATGTGCGCCCGACGGTCTGGCCCAGCACATGGGCAAGGCTGCGCACCTCGGCCACAAAGGCGACGCGCCCGCGCCGGACCTGCCCGATGGCGCCCCGGCGCAACAACACGCGCTGGCCGGGGTCGGCCCAGTTCACCCGCCAGAGCACGACCTCGGCATTGTCCCAGCGCCCGTCGATTATGTCAGTCTCTGTGATGCGGTCGGAGGACAGCACACCCTCTGCATCCTGCGCATCGACCGAGAGGTCGGAGCCTGCGCGCACCTCTGATGCCGTGAAGCCGCTCTCGGGCTCGAAACTCGTACCCTCGAAGACCAGCGTGCGGTCATGATCCGTGAAGCCGAAGCTTACACCATCAGCGCGGGTGATGCGCCAGCACCAGGACAGCGTCGTGGTGCCATCGTCGAGATGGGCCTGCAGCGCAGGGTCGAGATGTTTCATGTTTGGGGCTCCGGATAGGAAGTGGTGGCACTGCTGGTCGCCAGCGCGCCATCAACTCACCGAAATGCACCCGAGGTCAGTCGGGTGCCGGGCGCTGGCGCAGCATCTTGGTGCGGTCAGGGCAGATGTCGAATTGAGCCCTGAGCGGACTATCCTGTGACCGAAAAAATTTGTGAGTTTAGCTACCCTACCCCTTGCGGTGCGGTCGGTGTGCCCCTGAGCGGTTGCAACATAGGTCGGAATATTCGACACTCAGCTATCTAACTTGTCAGCCGACAGATCTGAAGGGATAAGGCGATGAAGCTTGAAAACTTGGGGGATGCGATAGAGGAAGTGAAAGAGATTATCAGGAAGAAGAGTAAGATTTCTGCTCAAGATCTGAAATCAATTTCCCGGGAGTTCGATGTCAACGAAGCGGCAATACAGGCATATTTTAAACGTGAAACTGGACGCTCCGTTTTCGAATATCGTCTTGAGAAGATTCGGCCTCTAACTCGTGCGCGTCAGACAGCTAAGGCATTGAGAATTTCTCGTGAAAAGGACTACTGGCAAACAGAAGATGAATTGCATCTGAAGACGTTTGTGAGTGTGATGGGGCGCAAACATTTTTACATTGGAACGCGGGCTTCTCAGGTTTTACTACATGACCTGATTGACGTCACTTCCGGTGACTTAGTCGCCCTTTCTACAGCTGAGTTGCAGGTCAATTTCCGCGTCCTGTACGATAAGCTTGTTGCTGAGTACCCGCATTTAGAAAAGTGGCTCTGACAGGTATAGCGTGAGCTATGAGGCCATTGCGGACGACCCGCTGTTCGGTCATCCATACAGAAAGCGTAGTCCTTAGTTGCGATTTCAGGTCTTTGGCTGGGTTTTTGAGGGCGATGGAGGTCAATATGCCAGATGATCATCTTCAGAGATTTGATGATGTCGTTGAGCGCATGAAGCGGCAACAAATCTTTGGCTTGTCTTGCTATGCTTTTCTCTCGGGGATTGTCGACGACCCGGCTCGGCATGCGAAGTATAACAATAGCTATGCAGGGCATGCTCTGGAGCTTTGTATCCGCAGTGTGCAAACTGGATTAGTTCTGTTTTGCAGCCGTCATTGGGACAAAAATGATGACTGCCAATCGCTTCCTACTGCGATAATTCACGCTGAGCGCGCTATAGACAAAATAGTCGAAAGACATCGCGAATTCTTTGCGACAAACTGCATCGAGCGAGATGCTGACGAATTCAAGGGATATCTATGCGACTTATCCGGTGACGTTGAAGCTGTGGGGGCATCTGAAATTCGGAAGCAAATCCGAGTCCTCCGGACCGAGCACTATTCCCACCTGATAAAGAGCAGTAAGGACCGAGAGAAAGCCGCGAGAGAGGATTCATTTTTTGACGTGGATGGCCTGACCGTCAACTCACTCCTCGAATTTTCGAGACAGACGATCGAATTGAGCAATCGCTTCGTGTATTTGAAAGAAAGGCTTAGTCCAGATTTTCATGATCGAGTTGCTTCGCAGTCGAAATACTATGATAAATTTTGGGATAACCTGCCTATATTTTCAGAAGTTGAGGGCTCGCTCTAAGACATAACAGCGACCGACCGCTCCGTCCCGCAGAACTGCCGATCAAGCCAAATCCATCACGACCATCGCAACCTGATGCAGTCAGGGCATTTCGCACCAGTTGGCGAACACCAGCCCGCACTGCGGCTGACAGATGCTCCTCGTTCCTGATCGCGGTCACAGTCGCGACGCACTTTCCCCCGCTCGCGCCTGCGCCCCCCCTCACGCCGGAATCAGCGTGACCACGACATCGGCAGCATCGATCACCGGGGTGTAGCTCGCATCATGGGTGACGCTGAGCGCACCTGCGCCTGAACTGATCTGGCGGAAGACATGCGGCGTGTTGGCGGTCAGGCCGTTCATGGTGATCGTGCCGGTGATGCCCGTGGTGCGGGTGGCGCGGATGCCGCGCTGGCCACCCTGCTGGAAACAGTCGATGATGCTCAGCCCCGCCACATCCTCGAAATGCCAGGCATAGTGGAACTGCTGGGTGTGGATCGCCTCGAGCCGGATGCGGTCCAGCACCAGATCCTCGACCCAGAGGAGCCGGAAGTTCAGGATGCCCGGCAGGTTGGCGGTGCCAAGCCCGCTGCCGCCCACCACCCAGTCCTCGAGTGTCAGCCCGCGCACCACCACGCCGCCCGAGCTGTTGCTGACCTCGGACAGCCGGTCGCGGATGTCATCAGCCGTGACGCGGCGCACCACCACATCCTCGCAAAAGAGCGCGGGATGACGCCAGTTGCGGGTGATCTGCAGCACCCGGTCAACATCTGTGCACACCAGCCCATCGACTGTGACCCTGCGCGAGCCCGGCACGACGCTGACTGCCGTGCCGCGATAGCCGGTGACGATATTGTCCAGCACCTGGATATCCTCATCCAGCCAGAAGCGGTTGTTGCCGATCCGGATCGCATCAGGCATCCCGCCCAGATCGGGTGAGAGGAGTAGCCCATCATTCGAGATGGTGTTGTGGCGGATGATCACCCCCTTGTTCCAGCTGCCATGGGTATCAAGACTGCTCGAGCTATCGTCGCGCACAATGTTATGCTCGACGATGCAGCCCGCCGTGGTGCTCCACAGCTCGACACTGTGGCGGCATTTCTCGATGTCGGAATGCGAGACAATTGTGTTGCGCTCGCCCCGGCGCAGCGAAACACCATAGCCTTCGCCGGCCAGAACGCTGCCACCCTGACCAATGGTCAGGCCCGTGATCAGATTGGCCGCCCCTGTGTCGCAGCGCACCGCCTGACCGATCCGGCGCTGCGCCGGGCCGCGGGCGGGATCCGTGTCGAATTGCGCGTCGCTGATCGTGCAGCCCACGCAATAGCGCGCCCAGAGATACTGGTGCTCCCAGGCATTGGCCCCGCCATGCTCTTCCTGGCCCACGAAGCGCCCGCCACGAATGGTGGCGGCCTCGATCGGGTCGATCTTCACGCAGGCCGCGTTCCAGGCCACCAGCTTGTTCTTGCCCAGCGGCTCGGCCAGCGTGAGCACATTGCCCGAGACAGCGGTGACGCAGTGGATTTCCTCATTGATCAGGATGTCGCCGAAAGGCTGGCTCGGGTCCAGCAGCATCCCCAGTGTGGCGGCAAACTGATTGCCATCGGGTGTGGGGATTTCGGCAGTCGACAGATAGACCCAGTCACCGGGGGCGATGCCCGTGGCATCGATCATGGTGATCTCTGTTGCCCCTTCCTCGGCATCGGCGGCCAGAAGCGTGCCCTGCAGCAGGGTGACTGTGGAGAAATCATTCTCCTCGCCCGGCAGGGGTGGGTTCTCGATGGGCACATCGATGCTGAGTGGACGCGCGAGGGTCAGGGTCCGATCCGTGATCGCGGTGATATAGATCACTTCGCGGCTTTCGGGCGGGTGGTAGTTCGGCGCAGTCTTGTTGGTGCGCACCATGGCGATCGATCCGGGCCCGGCCACAGCGAGGAACTCGGCCGCAGCCGCATTGTCGCTCAGCGTCAGTTCAGTCTCGCCGACAAAGGCATCGACCCCGATAATGGGTGAGGCGGCCAGAGGGGCCTCGATCACCTCGCCCCAGAGATGGATCTGGCCCCAGAAAGTGCCGGACTTGCCGCGCTCGACCCGCGTATCGGCCAGATCGAGCGTCCAGTTGGTCAGGACAGAGCGCGGGGGCGGCTGCAGGCGGCCGCGCAGATGCAGGGCACCTGTGGGGCTTTGCAGCAGGATATGCGCGCCATCGGGCTGGAGCGCAGGCAGGACATGGCGCAGGAAGAACTCGAGCGGCGCTTCGGCAGGCTGCTGGTCGCTGATACCCCAGCCTGTCCAGTCCTCTCCACCGGACCAGGCGCTGTGATCGGCAAAGACATCCTCCCATGTGAAGATATCGGGGTCGGGCAGCAACTCGGGCGGCGGCAGGCGCAGCTCGATCAGCGGGATCGACACGATCGAGCCCAGGCGCTCGATATCAAGCGTGACATCGAGCATGTCGGTGTCGAAGCGCACCGGCACATCGAATTCGAAGCCTGCTGTGATCTCCATGCCTGCTGCCGGGGCTGCATCAAAGGTGACAAGCCCGCTCAAGGCATCGACGGACCAGCCGGTCTCCATCTCCGCGCCGTCCAGCGCGATGCGGGTGCTGCTTGCCACGGGTTTCCTGATCTCCCGCGTCCAGGATTGCGCGCCTGAGGCATAATGCTTGACCAGCAGGAACTGGCGGCTCACCCCGTCGCCTGTGCCAATCACCTGATCGAGCGGCGTGGGCGCCTGCGAGGGCAGGCAGGATTTGTAATCCCCCCAATCCTTGAAGCGAAACCCGTGCAGGCGTCCATTGCGCGCTTCAAAGAAGGCCACCACTGCGGCCAGATCATCGGCACGGCGGATGCCGTAAGCGACATCATAGCGCCGCCGCGAATTGGCCCAGCTGGCATTGCGCTCCTCATCGCCCGAGGTCAGCTCGACCACCTGCGTGCGCCGTTCCGGCCCGCCGCGTGCGCCACGGCTGATCGCATCCGGAAACCGGACCTCGTGAAACGCCATTCTGCGGGCTTCCTTGTCTTTGGCTTTTGGGCTGACTGGACGGGAACAGGGCGTGCGGATTACATGCCGCGCCGCCCCATGGACACCGCGCGGGCGATATCGCTGGCCACTTGCGTGCGCGATTGCCGGAAGCTTTCGGCATCGCGGGTCATGATGGTGACATTGACCGTGGTTGCGCCATCGCTGCGCCGCCCGTCCGCGCCATAGCCAGCCACTTCCCGGCGCGAGAGCACCCGCTCGCCGCGCTGCAGGATCGCTGGGACTTCATCCGGTTTTAACCCGGGCCAGCCGCCAGAATGCATGCGTTGCGCGCCCGCGAAGGCCATGGCTGGCACCATGCGCCCGGGCCCCGGAGCCCCGACCATGCCGCCTGTGTGCAGCACATTGGCAAACAGCCCACCTCCACCTCCCAGCACCCCGGACACCAACCCCGCCAGCGGGCCAAGGATGAAGCGCCGGGCTGCCAACCGGGCGAGATCAGCGATCATTGAGGTGACCAGATCCCGGAAGTCGAGCTTGCCCTTGCGCACGAAGTCGGCGACGGCGGTCTCGGCGGACCCGAAGGCCCCGACCAGTGCCTGACCGATATCCGCGCCGATGTCGCGCGCCTTGTCGGCGTACTCGGACAAGGCAGCTGTGACGGCTACCCAGCCGGTCAGGGCAATTGTCGTTCCGCTGGCTATTTCCGCTCCCGCCTGACGCCCGGCGCTGCCTGCGCGCCCCGCCGCTGCTTCGGCCTGATCCAGTGCTTCTGACATGCGCTGCACGCCATCTGTAGCGGCGTCCAGCGCATCTGCGCTTTCGTCACTCGACCCACGCACGGCCGCCAGCAGCACATCCATGGCGGCGCGCGCACCGTCAAAGGCACTGGCGAGTGTCGCGTCCGCCCGTGCGCGAAAGCCCTCGGCAGATCGCTCGGCGCGCAGAATGCCGGCATCAAAACTCGACACCCACGCCTGCATGCCCAGCGCATCGATCTGGAAGCCCGCGCCAATCACATCGGCAATCTGATTAAACCCCGGCGCAATTCGGCTCAGGAAATCCGCCCATGTCTGGCCAAGGAAACGCATCAGCCGCAGCCAGAGGCTTTCGATATCGGCCCGCATGGCGCGGAACCGGTCGCCGAATGCCGACATGGATGTCGCCATGCCGTCCCAGACAGCGCGCGCGACAGTGCCCATCAGCTCCAGCGCTGCGCCAAACCCGCCAGCACCAGAGACCAGCCGCCCGAACTGATAGACCAGCTCGCCTGCGCCGACGATCAGCGCGCCAATACCCGTGCGAATGAGCGCCCCGCGCAGGAAGACCAGAGCCATGGCGAGGCCGCGCACGGAAAGTGCTGCTGCCGCCAGCCCGGCAACCCAGCGCCCGGCCATGAAGGCGACAAAAGTGCCTGCGATGCTGACCAGACGGCCGAGATTGTCAAAGAGGCCCCGGATTGCCATGCCGAGCGGCCCGGTGGTGCGCGCGACAGCGGCCATGGCATTGGCGACAGATTCCAGCGCAGGGGCTGCGGCCACAGCCAGCTGGTTCGCGAGCCCGCGCCAGATCAGGCCCAGCCGCGAGATCGCATCATTCGTCCGCTCGATCTGCGCGGCATCCTGATCGGACACCACAACACCGAAATCGTGCACATCCTGTGTCGCCTGACGCAAGGTGGCGCTGTCGATGCGGCCAAAGACCAGTGCTGCGCGGTCGCCAAAGAGTTGCGAGGCGACAGCCGCGCGTTCGGCTTCGGGAACAAACTGGCCCAGCGCATCTTGAATAGCGGCGATGCGCGCATCGAGCGGCAGGCGCTGCAGGTCTTCCGCCGAGAGCCGCAAGCGACGCAGCGCCTCGACCGCAGGGCCGGTCCCTGAGGCTGCTTGCGACAACCGCCGGGTCAGCTGGATCGTCGCCTGTTCGACCTGACCCATCGACACGCCTGCCAGATCGCCTGCGCGTTCCAGCACCTGAATACTGGCGACAGTCGTGTCCAATGATGCGGCAAGCTTGGCCTGCGCATCGACGCTTGAGAGGCCAGAGCGGATCATCGCCGTGGCCGCCGCTGCCAGTGCCCCGGCTGCTGCCGCCGCCGCGATCCGCGCCCGACGCGCGAAGGCAGCAAGCCGGGTATTGGCCAGCTCCATCTCGCGCGACAGGCGCCCGAAGCCGCGGGCACCCGCTTCGCCGACACCTTCCAGTTCGGCACGCACCTGCCGGCCGCCCGTCGCCGCGAGGCGGACGCTGACACGCTTCTCCGTCATCGGATTTGCCTCGCTGAAGTATCAGCCGCGCTCGGCGGCGAGGGTTTCGTTGATCTTGCGCACCATCACCGCCTCGATGGGCGGCAGGAACTCGGCCATGGCGAGAGGCGGGACGCTCAGCGCACGCCCCAGGCTGAGGGCCGCGCCCATGTCCCAGCCAATCACCGCGCCGGGCAGGATGCGGAGCTGGCCGCCGAGGCGTTGAGCGAGGTCCCAGACCTGCGCCCCCTCCCAGGTCAGCGGTCGGTTCAGCCTTGCGGGGCAGTCCGGGCACGCAGTTTGGCAGGCTTCGCAATAGCCCTCGCCCCCGCCGTAAGACCAGTCGGCGAGGGCGGTGAGACGTTTTTTTCCTGTTCCAGCAACAGCCCCTTGGCGACATAGACCCCCTGGAACGCCTCGAAGGCGGGCCAGATTTCGAGGAGCGCGTCGATGCCTTCGGGCGTCACACCGACCGGGTTGCCGTCAGAATCACCGATGCCCTCCCACTCGAGGATCGCCAGACGCGCCACAGCCTTGGCCATGGCCAGCGCCAATTGCTCGGTCGTGGCGTCCAGCGGCAGTACCTCGACGGTCGGGTCGGCGCGCGCGGAGACCATGAGCGCTGTGGTCAGCGGGCGCAGCTTCAGCCGCACACCGGGCAGCAGGTCGAGCCAGCGCGGTTCATTCGTCAGGTCCAGAGTCAGCATCAGTAGGCTTCCCTTCCATTGATCAGCGTGGCAGTGCACATCCGCTCCAGCACTTCGTCGCGCGCCGCCTGCCAGTCAAATGTCGCCTGCACACCCTGCGGTCCGGCGATCTCGATACGCGGGCGGGGTAGATAGACCGCGTGCACCACAAAGGTGAAACTCTCGCCCGAGGGCAGGACATAGGCGAATTCCATTGCACAAGGATCACCATTGATGGCTTGCGTCACAAGCGTCTGGTCGGCGAAGCGGACCTCGATCCGGCCAGTCAGCGCCGCGATCGATGGGTCCGCGCCGTCAATTCGCCCATCGGCGCGGATGGTCTCGATCCGGTCGAGGTTGTTGGCATAGGTGATCTCGGCTGAAACCACATTGCCCAGCGCTGTCCCGTTGCGTTTGATCGATCCGTTGAAATGGCCAAACCGCTGCAGATCAAACGTGGCCGGTGGTTCGGTGGGCGCGCCGAACGCCGCAGTGGTCGTCCCGATGGTTTCGCCCTGTGCGACCAGGCTCGCGGTTGCGGTCAGCAAGCCGGAGCGCTGCATCTGCCAGTTCAGCGTGTCGAGCACGCAGCCTGCATACATCGCATAGCGCGGTACCTCGGGCATGCCGGTCTCTATGGACATTGACGGCAGTACCCATGCGCCGGACTGGAATTCGTGACTGTAGGGGGCTTCCGCGCCAGTGGTGGTCGGGTTGCCAAAGGCGGCCTTCAGCCAGAACCCGAAGGCCTGCGCGTCGATCGGCACGACGACATTGCCATCTGCGGTCAGCGCATCCTTGATCGGTGCCAGCGGATCGCGGCCATAGCCCAGAAGCTCGCTGTTCAGCAGCGGCTGCTCGGCCCCCAGCGTGGCGCTGGCAAAGGGCATTCGGGTGTAGCCGCTGGTGGGCGGGGTGCCATATGTGGTCTCGAACGCAAGCGCCATCTGCGCCCGCGCCCCCTGGGCTCGTGCCATGTCGTGTCTCCTCGGATTATCGGGATGGGTCAGGCCAGCGGGTCGGCCGTTGAATAGTGCAGGATCACTGGAATGCTGGCCGCTTTGAAACTGGCGGCCCCCTCAACAGGCAGATCGATCGGGCGCGGGGCTTCTGCCTCAACCCAGTCGCAGCGACCGCCCAGCGTGCGGTCGGCAGAGATGACCGCGCCGATGCTGGCGCAGAGGGTGGCGAAGGTAGCGTCACGATCGGTGCCTTGCACAACGGTCTCGATCTCGGCACGATGTTGGTAATGATAGCGCAGAGGCGACAGCGTGACGCCGGGTTCTCCCGGATCGCCGTCGCGCAGGATCATCAGGCCTGCAGCGGGAACGCGCTCGGGCAGGATCTCTCCGCGCAGCACTGGCACATGCGGCACTGTGCGCAACAGGTCCACCAGAGCGGTGAGGATGGTCTCGCGAGGTGTCATCCGATCTTTCCCTCCACCCAGTTTGCGACAATCGCGCCCGGCAGCGCCTCCTGCGCCCGCGCCGCATCACGAGCGAGGTCGAGCCGCTTCGGCAGCTTGACCTGCGGCACCAGCAGGAAGATCGGCACCGTGGTCACACCGCGCCCGGTTTTTGACCGCGAGGCCACCGCGCGACCACGCGTGTTCAGCCGCCCTTCAGCCACCAACAGGCTCGGCCCGGTGCGCCGATAGACAAACCGCAGCCGCAGTCCTGATCTCTGTTCCCATTCGCCGGGCGTAATGCGGCCTCCGCGGCGCGACTTGCCGGCGGCTTCTGTCGGGATTGCCAGCCAGAACCCATTGTGGGCCCGGATCAGGGGACCTGTATCATGCGCATTGATGATCATGGGGGCTTTTGACCAGACCAGTGCCGCGGCGCTGAGGCTGGGTTTGCCCTTGGGAAATTGCTCGGACCGGATGGTGCGCGCCAGCCGCTGACCCAGCCCGGCACTTGTGATCTGCGCGCGCCAGGCAGATTTCACGCTGTTGCCAGCCTCGCGCGTCGCAGCGGTGACAGCGCGTTCGCCGGCCTTGATCTCGGCGGCCATCATGGCGACCAGATCAGGGGTGATGTCGAGTTGCAGCTTCATGCTGGCCTCAGATCCACGGTCCAGACCAGCCGCTCGCGGTCGCGTACCGGCTCGCCCTGGATGTTGAACGCCTCCCCATCCATCTCGATCCGGTCGCCCGGGCGAGGGGTTGGAACCTCGGCCACGCGCAGATCGATCCGGGTGGTCTCCGACCAGAGCCGCGCATCGCCAAAGCTGGTGACCTCATCCGCGCGGCGCGTGACCACGCGGACGAGCACTGGAGTGCCACCGTCCGCGACATAGACCGCGTCGCGGGCAATGTTCGGGTCGGCGAACAGGTTGTCGATGGCAGCGGCGAAGACCGACATGCGCGCGCCCGTCAGTTCGAGCTGTGCAGGCGGATCGCCAAGCGCGGGCGCTTGTTGACCGGCAGGATCGAGCTTTCCGTCATCAGATCGATCCAGCGGCCCTTGGCGTCCATCATCTGCCGCGCATAGAGCGGCAGGCCGATGGTGTTGGCAGTTTCCAAGAGGTTTGCCGGGCCACCATAGGTGGTGAAGGTATCAAACGTGCCCATCGGGAAGGCGATGCCCTCGCCGGTGGGGATCAGCCGCTCCGAGGTGCCGTTCGACAGGGTGACCGAGCCGTTGTATTCCTCAAAGAGGATCCCGGCGAAGGGGAAAGCGCGGCGCATGTCCTCGCGCAGCGGCTGGCCGCCAGTGGCTGAGAAGAACTTGTAGGCATCCTCGGTCTTGGGGTGGCTGATCAGCTTGTCGAAGAATTCCGAGCTGACCAGCGCATGCGCCGTGGTCATGGTTTCGCCCAAGAGGTTGTCTTCGATCGCGCGGAGCGTGGTGCGGACCTTGCCCTGGATGTTGGTGCCGGCGGTGCCGAAGACGAAGTCGACAGAGATCATCTCCAGTCCGAACTCGGTGAAGTAGTTGTAGAGCGTGGTGCCCGCGCCATCCTTCACGATGCCGCGCAGCGCGTTCATCTCCATGTATTCGCGGGTCTGGGCGTGTTTGCGGCGCATCAGCGTCAGCTTGCGGTTCATCACCTCGACCAGCGGATCGGCGGCGTCCGAGACGCCCAGCGCGGGCATCCCCTGAATATCGGCGGGCAGGATCACATCGTCATGCGGGATCCACGGGAGCGCGAAGCTGCGCATGGAGCGGGCTTCGCGGTTGCCGACCGTTGCGGGGGCGCCCAGCGGAACAGAGGGCAGGAGGCTGAGCACCCCCTCGCGCTGTTCGATGACGATGGAGCGCTGCGTGACACCCTCGAAGCGAAACAGGCCGATCTGGCCCAGCCGGGTGTAGAGATTGGGCAGGATGTTGATGGCCTGCGTCATCTCGGCGAGCGAATAGCCGCCCGCGTCAAACGGGTTGCGGGTGATGGTCATGGGGAACTCCGGGGAAAGAGGGGTAGGGAGAAGAAGCGGTGTGCGCCGCAAATGGCGCGATCAGCGTGATCAGGTGATCAGGCGCGGCGGGTGGATCAGGCGGTGTCGCGCGGGACGATGCCGATATTTGCGAGCTGGCCATGCTTGGTGGCGATCTTGGCCCCGTCATCGACGGTGGCGTCGAAGACGAGTGCGGCCTTCGAGACGATGGCGGGCCCGCGCGCGACCACCACACCGATGGCATCGGTGGCGCTGGCATCGACCGCGTAGAGCAGCACGGCGCTCGCAGTCTGCGCGCCATCCGAACCGCCGGAGGTAGCCAGCTTGTATTTTCCGCTGGCAGTGATGCGGCCGAGGACGGCACCGACCGGATAGGCAGTGCCTTCGAGCAGGGTGACGGTCTCGCGGGTGTAGTTCGGGTTGACCTCGTATTTGAGGACGTCGCCCATGGTGGCGGGCTGGTGAAGGACGGTCATGGCAGGGTGCCTTTCTCAGGGATGCAAGAGGCCAGACCCCGCCGAGAGGATGCGGCGGGGCTGAGGGGACTATGCGGTTTCAGGGTGGGGCGGTGTGACGCCGCCTGTCGTCAGCCCCGGTTGCCCGACGCGGCAGCGCGTTTCGCAGCGGCCACGATTGGGCTTTCGCTGGCTTTCGCCAGGATCGGCGAGGGGGCTGCGGCGACAACATCGCGCGCATCCGAGGCATCAGCAGCGCGCTGCAGCACCAGTTTGCGCAGAGCCTCGGGGGTTGTGCTCTCGCGCAGCGCTTTCGCCGCGTCGATCGCGATGCCGAGACGGCCCGCCTGCGCCGTGATCTCGGCGATCTCCGCTGCCGCCTCGCGAAGCTGCGCTGAAAGCTCGGCCAGATTGCCGGGCTGCGGCGATGCCGATTGCTTTTCCGGAGTTGATGCAGATGCCGATCTAGGTGCGGGTTCAGAGGGCGCTGCGGCTGCAGTTTCTGGGGCCTCTGTGGCGGGGGTTTCGACCACGGCGTCGGTCGCATCATCCGGCTGCACATCGCTGGCATCCTCTGGCAAAGCATTATCCTGGTCAGGCGCATGGGACATGGGTTTCTCCTTTCGGGTGTTGTGAATGGTGTGCTGGGCCGACGGGCTTCCTGCGCGGGCGATTTCGGGGGGTGGCCTTCGCGCGAGCAGCTGCCGGAAGGCCGCAAAGCCGCGCGTCAAATCGGTGACCTGATCGGCGAGACCTGCAGCGACAGCATCCGCCCCGCGAAATACTGCGGCCTCGGTGGCCAGTGCTGTCTCCTGGCTCAGTCGCCCAGCGCGACCAGCGGCCACAGTCTCGGCGAACAGAAACCGCAGCACATCGATCTCGCGCTGGATGTCGTCGCGCACAGCCTCGGGCAGGGGCTGGTAGGGATTGCCATCCACCTTGTGGCGGCCGGAATGGATCAGCGTCACGCGCACCCCGTCCTGATCGAGCTGGCCGCTCATCTCTGAATGCAGCACCACGACCCCGATGCTGCCCAGCGCGCCAGTGCGTGGTAGCAGGATGCGATCCGCTTGGCTCGCCAGCGCATAGCCTGCGGAGAAGGCATGTTCGGCGACAAAGGCCCAGACGGGCTTCTTGGCGCGAATTGCACGAATGCGATCTGCGAGGTCAAATACCCCGGCCACTTCGCCGCCAAAACTGTCGATTTCCAGTGCAACGCCGCGCACCGCCGGATCGCTGGCCGCCGCATCGATCTGGGCGGCAATCCCCTCATAGCTGGTCTGACCCGAGGACTGGCCGATCCAGCCACCGCGATGGATCAGCACGCCGGAGATTTCGATGACGGCGATGCCGTCCAAGACTGGATAGGGCGCGTCGCCATGTTGCTGCAGGCGCTCGGCAAGGTTCCCAGCCAGAATGCTGGCGCGGGCGGGCAGGGCGACAGTGCCGGTTGCAGCGACCACTGCAAGGTCATCGACCACCTCGACCCGCCGCCCGAGGATGCGCGGCCCAAGCCCTGACAGGAACGCCATCGCCTTGGAGGGCTCCACCAGCAATGGCGTGTTGAAGGCGCGCGCGGCGATGCGGGCATGGAGCATCAGGGCTGGTCCTCGTCAGGGCGCGGGCGGTCTTCCGCGTCATCGGTTGTGTCCGTGTCGTCGTCGCCCACCGGCACCGCCTGCACACCCTGTGCGGGCGAGCCGGGGCGGCGGAAGTCGAGGCCCAGCGTGCGTTCGCGCGCCCGCTCTGCCGCGATCTCGCGGTCGACCTGCTCGGCGTCGTAGCCCCGCTCGGCGATGGCCTGCGTGCGGGATTTCAGCCCGGCCTCGATCTGGGCAATCTCGGCATTGGCGTCCTTTAATGGGTCGACCCAGTCCCATTTCGTGGGCAGCCAGTCGGCAGTGAGGAGCCGGGACCGGTTGGCTTCATAGCCGGGCAGGGTGAGCGCGCCGGACAAGACGGCGGCATCCATCCAGCGGGCATAAACGGGTCGGCAGAGCTGATACACCATCACCGAATGCTGCCAAGCGGACACCCGGCGGCGGAACTCGATGAGCGCCAGCCGCGAGTTCGAGAAGTTCCCTTTCACCATGTCATTGGCGAGATAGGGGTATGGAATGCCCAGCGCGGCCGAGATCTGCAGCAGCGTCCTGTACTGGAACGGCTCATAGGTTGCGCCGCTGTCGGCGGGCTGGCCCACGGTGACATCCTCGCCCGGGTCGAGCCGCACGATCTGGCCGGGGCTGATCTCAACACCGGCGGGAGCATCCTCGTCCTCGGGTGGCGCGAGCGGGTTCTCTGGCGCGGGGGAGGTCACGAACATCGCATACATTGCCGCGACCTTCTTCCGGTCCAGCTCGGCATCGTCATACTGATCGAGCAGGAACAGCTTGACGATGGCGGGCGCCAGTTTCGAGACCCCGCGCAGCTGCCCGCCCTCGACCGGGTCGATCACATGGATGACCTCGGCGGCGGGCACGCGCACCACCTCGCCCGCCAGCCCCGGATCGGTGCTGTCGCCCGGATGACGGCGCAGGAAGTGGTAGGCCACGCGCCGACCGATCCGGTCGAATTCGATCCCCTGGCGGATCGCATTGCCATAGGTGGCCGTGCCGGTCGCCTCGAGCGGCAGCATTTCGGCTGGCAGCATCTGCAGCTGCAGGGGCACGCTCAAGCTGTCGCCCGCGCGGCGCATACGGATACGGAAGAAGACCTCTCCGGCCATGAACACCTCGCGGGCCGCGCGGCGCTGCAGCCCGTAGAAATCCGTCAGCCCTTCGGCATCCGCCTCGTCAGTCCAGGCGAGCCACAGGCGCTGCAGCTCCTCCTTGCGCGCGGCATCGCCGATCTTCGAGATCGGCTTGATGCCGTCGCCCACGGTATTGGCCGCCCAGCTTTCGACCGCGTTCACGGCATAGCCATTGTTGCGCACAAGCCAGCGCGCGCGGGCGGTGATGTCGGGGCCCGAGGCTGCGATCAGCGCGTTGACATGGGCACGGGTCGCGCGGAACCCGCGCAGACGGCGATGGTGCTGGCCGGCATCGAACCCGCCGATGAAGGCGCCGAGGCGCTGACGCCAGTTCATCATAGATCCTTCACGGCGAAAGGACGCAGCACCCGCCCAGCGCCGCGTTCCAGCTTGGCGATCCGGCGCTCGATATCGCCAATCGCGGCGGCCAGTTCCGCGTCCGAGCCATAGTTGATGCTCTTGCCGTCATAGCTGACCGAGCGCGTGCCACTGTAGCGCGCGGCCAGCAGCGCGCTGTGGCGGGATTTGAGATCATCGAGAGTCATGGGGATTCCGGTCATTCCATGTATCGGGGCGTGCTGATCTTCCAGCCACGCCGTCGGGGCGCGGTGATGCGCCCGGCCTGTGGTTCAGTTGTCGGTGCAGTTTCTGGTTTCGCCGCTGCGGCTGTGGCCGTTTCCACTCCTGCCTGCTTCTCGAGTTGCCGCCACATCCGCTCGTCGAAGCGGTCCGCGCCGAGGATCCACGCCGCCGCCCGGGCATAGACGCGGGTATCGAGGGCCTCATTGCGCTCGCGCAGTTTTTGCCATTCCTGGCGGGCAAAGCCGCGCTTGTTGCGGATCGTGACCAGCTGCTCGCCCACCAGCTGTTTCAGCCATTCACTGTCGGTCCAGTCGGGCAGGTGGATCGTGCCTGCCGGGATCAGTGCGTCCGGCTCAGACGGTCGATCGATCCGCAGATAGCGATAAGTCTCCGCCTTGAAGGTGGCCGTGGCCACAGTCCAGAGCCGGGCGCCGCGTTTCAGCTTGCGACCGTTTACGGTGGCATCGACAAAGGTCGGCCCCGAGACGGGTGTTGCCCGGTTGAAACCTTCCAAGCCTTTCACGGGGGCCACCTGCGCGATGCCCTGCTTGCGGGACCATGCGTAAACAGCTGCGGACTCGTAGCCGGTATCGATGGCAAGTTTGGCCAGCGTCATGACCGCGCCATTTTGGTGCGTCCATGTCTGGCCCAGAAGTGTGGTCAGCCTGTCCCAGCACGTCGGATCATCTGGCCCGCCCGGAATGACGATGTGATCCACGAGCCAGCTGGTCATGCCCCGGCCCCAGGCCCAGATATCGACCTCGATGCGGTCTTTTTGCACATCGGCCCCTGCCGTCAGGAACAGCCCGCCAGCAGGGATCTGTGCTGCAAACGCCACGCGACGGTCGGCCAGCCGCTGCCATTCCGGGGCATCGCCACTCTCGACCCATGTCTCGCCCAGCAGCGTGTTGCGCGCGGCGCGCAGCATCTCGTCCGAGCCTTGGGCCGCCAGCCAGTCCCGAGCGATCTGCTCCCAGCTTTTCCAGCCGATCGGCGAATAAAGGGCCGAGAGGTGGAAGCCGATGGCGTTGGGGTTGTCCGAGACTGCGGTTGCCCGCCAGTCACCCCGTTCAAGCATCTGCGTCTTGTGATGCTCTGCGATGGGCTTCTCGCAGCTTTCGCAGTGATAGGCCGCCGTTTCCGGCTTTCCCTTGTCCCAGCGCAGCCGCTCGAATTGCAGCCATTGCCGATGACCACAATGCGGGCAGGGCACAAAATAGCGCCGCTGATCAGAGGCCTCAAACTCGCGCTCAATCCGGCTCAGCCCGCGGATCGTCGGGGTCGAGACCATGAACACCTTGCGCCGATGCGCGAAGGTGGTGGTGCGCGCCTCGGCCAATGTGACCGGATCGCCTTCCTCGTCAGCCGAGGCCGGATAGGCATCAACCTCGTCCAGAAACACATAGCGCGCAGGCATCGACCGCAGGCCCGTGGCGGAATTGGCACCTGTCAGCACCAGAATGCCGCCCGGAAACTCTTTCGAGAGCATCGAATTGCCAGCATCGCGCGATCGCGCAGGCTTCACCCGCTCGCGCAAAACCGCGCTGTCCTCGATCAGCGGATCGATCCGGCCGCGCGAGGTGCGCTTGGCCATCTCGACAGTCGGCAGCACGGCCAGCATGGGGCCCGGCGCATGGTGGATCACGAAGCCGATCCAGTTGTTGCCTGCCTCGGTCGCGCCAACCTGCGCGGCCTTCATGAAGCTGATGCGCTGCGCCGGATGGCTGGGGGACAGCGCATCCATGATCGCGCGCAGATAGGGCGTGCGTGCAGTGCGATACCGCCCCGGCTCTGCCGAGGCGCGCGAGCTGAGCCAGCGATGCGCATCCGCCCATTCCGACACGGTCAGATCCGCATCAGGCCGCATCCCCCGACGCCAGGCGCGCAGGATATCCTCCGCCCCGTCGAAGCCGAGGTCGAGTCCCACTGTCAGGTCGCCGTTGGTCAGGTCGTGATTATGATCTCCTTCATCCAAGCGAGACCCGGAGGTCTGCGAGGGCGTCGAGCTGCTCTCGGACATGGGTTTCCAGCACCCTTTGCAGGATCGCAGTCTCGATTGTCGCGGGTACTCCCGAGGCCTTCTCCATTTCTGCGGATAATTGCGCGGCCATGAGTGCTGCCACGCGGGTGGGCCAAGTGACCCAGACATCGCGCTCCTGGCGCGCGAGGCGGAATACCAGCGTCTCGGCACGCGCGCGGTCGACCAGCACGCCTTTCTTGCGCTGGATCGAGAGCTGCCGTTCCTGCGCCTGATAGACCGTCAGCGCCGTGCGCGCCTTCAGATAGGAGGTGCTGTCGCCGGGGCCGGATACACTGCTCCCTCCGATTGAACCGCCATCATTCCCAGCGCCAAGACCGCCGCGCGAGCGCATCTGCTGATCGGGATCGGTCATCGCGCCCCGGCGCGCATCGGAGGCCGCCGCGTTGATCGACCCGTCGGCAAAGAGCACCAACCGCCCGTTCTTGCGGGCTTTCTGCACCGCCCCGCGCGAGAGGCCGGAATGGGCGGCATAGGCGCGTTCAGACA
>JAFIEF010000026.1 GCA_020832655.1 Paracoccaceae bacterium | reverse complement strand
CAATCGTGCCAACGTTCACATGCGGTTTATTGCGTTCAAACTTTTGCTTTGCCATGATTCCGGCACCCTTTGTTGCTGGCCGATGCGTCGGCCCCGAAAAGACACGCGCGCCTGTTACTCAGTCAGTCGCGAAAAATCAAGCAGGGTTCAGCGGATTTCTGCATTTGCCCCCCGGCCGGGTCAGGGGGCTGTGCCCTGCGCCTGCGGCGCGCTTTCAGCCTGCGCGATATCGGGCGCGGGAAACCATTCGGGCTTGGTCGCCATCCAGCGCTCTATGGCAGCCACGGCATTTTGTGACAGGTTGCGCATTTGCTGCTGGGAAGACTGGGTCAGCCCCGATCCGACAACAGTCTCGCCGGACATGCTTTCCAGTACCGTGATTCGATGCGGGTTGTTGTTGAGCTTGGCTTCGGCGGCGTCATCCCAGATTGTGACCCCGATGATCAGCACTGAACGCGGCGCGGCGACAATCGGAATGCCGGGGATGGCCAGCACATAGCCCTGCACATTGACCGCGATGTGATAAAGCCTGTCGCCTTCATATCGATCAAACCGGCGCTTGATTTCGCGCGTCAGCGTTTCTTCCCACTCTTCCGGCGCGGCGCGGCGCGAGGCCGGACCGAGTGACGCTTCAGAGGCCACCACCACAGCATGGCCAAGGCGGAAATTCTCCAGCTCGGCGCGTTCGTCGCCCAGTTGCGCGCCACTGGCACAGGCGGCCAGAAACGCCACCCCTGCCAGACCGGCAATGCTGCGCTTCCTTGGAACTGGTCCCATATGCGTCATCCCCATAATCCCTGACCAGCAGGTCTAGCCGATCTGGCCAGATCAGGCAAACCCCATCGCGGCCCCTGATCGCGCCAGTGCTCAGGAAAAGCGATTGTCGCGCGGAAAGCCGCGCGGGGCCATGCGTCCTGCACTGGCGCGCTTGCCCAGCCATTCGGACAGATCAGGCTCATGTCGGGTGCGCCCGGCCGGGTCTTTCCAAGACAACCCGTCCGCCAGGGTCAGCGTGGTCAGATCCGACAGCCCGCCATCCTTGTAGGATTGCAACCGCACCCCCTTGCCGCGCCCCATTTCGGGCAGTTCACCCAGCGGGAAGATCAGCAATTTCCGGTTCTCGCCGACCACGGCCAGATGATCGCCCGCGACATGACGGCAGATCAGCGCGCGCACCCCGTCTTTCAGGTTCAGAACCTGCTTGCCGCTGCGGGTCTGCGCGATCACGTCATCGGCAGGCACGACAAACCCGTCCCCCGCGCTGGAGGCCACAACCAGCTTCGCCCCGGCACGACAGGTGAACAGGGTCACGATCTCTGCCTCATTGGGCAGATCGACCATCAGGCGCACGGGTTCGCCCATGCCGCGCCCACCGGGCAGATTGGCGGCCAGCAAGGTATAGAAGCGCCCGTTGGAGCCGAACAACACGATCTTGTCGGTGGTCTCGGAATGAAAGGCGAAGCGGCCTTCGTCGCCATCCTTGAACTTGAAGGCCTGATCCAGCGCGACATGGCCCTTCATGGCACGAATCCAGCCCATTTTCGAACAGACCACCGTGATCGGTTCACGCTCGATCATGGCTTCAAGCGGCACATCCTCGACATCGGTGGCGGTGGCGAAATCGGTGCGGCGGCGACCTGCATCGCTGGCCTTGCCGAACAGCCCCTGCACATCGCGCAGCTCTGCCCCGATACGCTGCCATTGCAGCTTGTCAGAGGCCAGCAGGTCTTCAAGCTCTGCGCGTTCCTTGAGCAATTCGTCATGTTCGCGCTTCAGTTCCAGCTCTTCCAGGCGACGCAGGCTGCGCAGGCGCATGTTCAGGATCGCTTCGGCCTGCACTTCGCTCAGCTCGCCCTCGCCCTCTGGCGGCGAGAGGTAATCCTTTTCCGAGGAGGCGCGCGGGAAATCGCGCGCCCAGACCTCGCGCATCAGCGCCGCGCGCGGGGCGTCATCATAGCGGATGATGTCGATCACCCGATCAAGGTTCAGAAAGGCGATGATGAAGCCTTCCAGCACTTCCAGCCGGTGGTCGATCTTGTCCAGCCGGTGGCGGGACCGGCGCGTCAGCACCTCGCGGCGGTGGTCCAGAAAGGCGCGCAGCACCTCGCGCAGGCTGCACACGCGCGGTGTGACGCCATCGATCAGCACATTCATGTTCAGGCTGAAGCGGGTTTCCAGATCGGATTGCTTGAACAGCATCCCCATCATCAGATCCGGGTCAACTGTGCGACTTTTGGGTTCCAGCACAATGCGGACATCATCCGCCGATTCGTCGCGCACATCAGCCAGAAGCGGCACCTTGCGGGTCTGGATCACTTCGGCCAGCTTCTCGATCAGGCGCGATTTGGGCACCTGAAACGGTATTTCAGTGACCACAACCTGCCACTGGCCACGCCCCAGATCCTCGATCTGCCAGCGCGCGCGCAGCCTAAACGCCCCGCGCCCGGTGACATAGGCGTTCAGAATCGATTCGGGCGGTTCCACGATGATCCCGCCGGTGGGGAAATCCGGGCCGGGGATCAGCCGCGCCAGGCCAGCATCACCCAGATCAGGGTCGGCGATCAGCGCCAGACATCCCTCGATCAGTTCATCCAGATTATGCGGCGGGATATTGGTGGCCATGCCCACGGCAATGCCGCTGGCACCATTGGCCAGAAGGTTGGGAAACGCCGCAGGCAGAACGGATGGTTCTTCCAGCGTGCCGTCATAGTTGGGGCGGAAATCCACGGCATTTTCGGCCAGCCCCTGCAACAGCGCCTCGGCGGCAGGGGCCATGCGCGCCTCGGTGTAGCGCGCGGCGGCGGGATTGTCGCCGTCGATATTGCCGAAATTGCCCTGCCCGTCCACCAGCGGGTAGCGCATGTTGAAATCCTGCGCCAGCCGCGCCATCGCATCATAGATCGCAGCATCGCCATGAGGGTGGTAATTGCCCATCACATCGCCGGTAATCTTGGCGGATTTGCGAAATCCGCCTGTGGGCGACAGCTTCAATTCGCGCATTGCAAACAGGATGCGCCGATGCACCGGCTTCAGCCCGTCGCGCGCATCGGGCAGCGCGCGATGCATGATGGTCGAGAGCGCATATTGCAGATAGCGGGTGCCAAGCGCGCGCCGCAGCGGTTCGGTTGTGGACAGGGGCAAATCCTGCGCGGGGTCATCATCTTGTGCCATGCCCTTGGCATAGCGCCAGTGCTGGCATAGGTCCAGCGCTATCAGGCGCTATCGGGCGCGGCGCAATCACGGCAAGTTTCCGCGCGCCGCGGCGTAATCGCTTGTCGCGGGCCGGTGCCGGGGCGTAACCTGATCGCAGTCTGTTTTGGTGAAGGGAATCTGTCATGCGTGTGATCATTGCTTCCTGTGTTGCAACCGGCATGGCCGCTATGGCGCAGGCCGAGCCACAGATTACCGCCGTGACGCTGTCCACCGCCGGGCTGGCCCTGATCAGCGCCACGGCCCCGATGGATGCAGACGGGCTGTCAATGACCGTGCGACGCGCCGATATCGATGATTTCCTGAAATCCCTGCGCCTGTCGGACCCGGCAGGGGGCGTGCCGGTGCTGACCATGACCGGGCCGGGCGGGCTTGCCGATACCTTTGCCGCGCTGCCCTTCGGCCCAGAGGCCGTGACCGATCTGCGCGCCCTGATCGATGCCATGCCCGGCGCACCCGCACAGGTAGAACGGCGCGGCACAGCGCTGGAGGGCCGGATCATGGGCAGCCGCGATGTGCCCTGCACCATCGAAGGGCAGGCCGGCTGCGCGGCGCTGACCCTGCGTCTGGCCGATGGCACGCTGCGCCAGATCGCACTGGACGAAGCCACCAGCCTGCGCTTTGCCGATGCCGCCGACAATGCCGCGCTGGAGCGCGCGCTGAGAGCGCTGCGCGCAGGGACCAGCGGCCAGATGGTGCCGCTTCGGCTGTCAGGCAGCATCGCAGAGCCGCGCGAGATCGCGCTTGGCTGGCTGCAACCCGCGCCTGTATGGAAAACCGCATGGCGCGCGGAAACCACCGCCCAAGGGGTGGAGCTGACCGGCTGGGCAGTGCTGGAAAACACCACCGGGCAGGATTGGCGGGATATCGAGCTGACACTCGCCACCGGGGCCGTGCAGGCGCTTCAGGTGCAGCTTTATGATCGGCTGGAAGCGCCGCGCAAATTGGCTGAGCCCATGATCGAACCCGAAATGCTGGCCGCCGCGCCAATGGCGCGCAGCGCCGCGTTCGAGGCCGCTTTCGACATCGCCACCCCCCAGATGGAGGACACCACCAGCTTTTCGCGCTTCACTCTGCCGCAGGCCGTGACATTGCAGGCGGGCGAGATGATCAGCCTGCCCTTTCTGCGCGATACATTGCGTGATGCGTGGCTGACCGTCTATCGCGGCGGACAGGGGCAGATGCACCCGGTTCATGCCATCGAGATCATCAACCCGCTGCCACTGCGTCTGCCCGCCGGGGTCATGACGCTCTATCAGGACGGGCACGGCCATGCCGGGGATGCAATGATCCCCGAACTGCCGCCCAACGCACGCGAAATGGTGGAATTTGCCCGCGACACCGCGATTCGCGTGCGCGAACACAGCGAAGACGCGCAGACCGTGCTGCGCGCACGGGTGGTCGATGGGGTGCTGCTTGCCCAGACCCGGCTGGAGCGGCGCACCAGCTACCGCATCGAAGGGGCGGCGGACGGGCCACGCGTGCTGACGCTGGCGCATCCGCACCGCGCGGGCTGGCAGATCGAAACCGAAGGCGGCGCGGATTTGCTGGCGGAAACCCGCTTCGCGCTGATGCTGGAGGAAGGCCGGATCAAGACCTTTCCAGTGCTGGAAACCCGCATCACCGAGACCCGAATCGCCTTGCTCGACCTCGATGATGCCGCGCTCGATATCTGGATGCAGCGCATCAGTGACGATGACACCATCGCGCTTCTGGCACGCCTGCAAGAGTTGCGCCGCGCGCAAAGCCAGACCCGGCGCGAGATCGCGCGACTTCAGGACCAAGAGGCAGAACTGATCGCCGATCAGGACAGGCTGGCAGGGCTGATCGTGCAGCTTGGCGATGACAGCCCGGCAACCGCCCAGCGGCGCGCGCGGGTGGACGCGATTGACACGCAGATAGAGGATAACCGCGCCGCGCGCCGCGAAGCGTCAGACCAGCTGGACCGGCTGGAAGACGCGCTGCACGATCTGATCCGCAGCGCCGCACCGTGACAAGATCAGCCCGATGCGGGCACCGCATCAGGCGCGCCCGCAAGCGGTGCATGGGCGGGCGGGTGGGTGCCGCTTGCGGGCGCATTACCACGCATCGCTGCAATAGCAGAGCCAATCAGGCAGAGGATTCCATTTCCGCCAGTACCGAATTCACGATCTCGGCCATCAGCGCCTCATCTTCACATTCGGCCATCACCCGGATCAGCGGCTCGGTGCCGGATTTTCGGATCAGCAAACGCCCGGTGCCTTCCAGCCGCTTCCTGGCGTCTTCGATGATATCCTGCACGGATGATTTCGAGAGCGGATCCGTACCCGGTGCATAGCGCAGATTCTTCAACATCTGCGGCACAGGCTCGAAACTGCGCACCAGCATCGAGGCGGGTTTTCCGGTTTCCGCCATCATGGCCATGAATTGTAGCGCCGCAATCAGGCCATCGCCAGTGGTGGCGTAATCGGTCATGACGATATGGCCTGATTGCTCGCCCCCCAGATTCCATCCGCCCTGGCGCATCCGTTCGACCACGTAGCGGTCCCCCACCGCAGTGCGTTCCAGCCGCAGGCCGCGCCCGGTCAAAAACCTTTCCAGCCCCAGATTGGACATCACCGTGGCCACCAGAACCCCGTCACGCAACTGCCCAATCTCGGCCCAGCGGCGGGCAAACAGCGCCATGATCTGGTCGCCATCAGCGATCTGGCCGCGTTCATCGATGATGATCACCCGGTCGGCATCGCCATCCAGCGTGATGCCCAGATCGGCCCCGGTTTCCAGAACCTTTGCGGCACAGGCGCGCGGATGGGTGGAGCCGCAGTCAAGATTGATGTTCTGGCCATTGGGCGCATTGCCGATGGCAATGACCTCTGCGCCCAATTCCCACAGCACTTGCGGGGCCACCCGATGCGCCGCGCCATTGGCGCAATCGACCACGACCTTCATGCCGCGAAACCCGCTGCCGCGCGGCAGGGTCGTCTTGGCATATTCGACATAGCGTCCGCCCGCGTCATCAATGCGCCTGGCGCGCCCGATATTGGCAGGCTGGCTGGGGCTGATCTCGGCTTCCAGTATGGCTTCGATTGCCATCTCGTCATTATCCGACAGCTTGAAGCCATCGGGTCCGAACAGCTTGATGCCGTTGTCATGGAACGGGTTATGGCTGGCCGAAATCATGATCCCCAGATCCGCCCGCATAGACCGTGTCAGAAAACCCACTGCCGGGGTCGGCACCGGTCCCAGAAGCAGCACATTCATGCCCGTGCTGGTCAGCCCCGCCGTCAGCGCATTTTCAAACATATAGCCTGACAGCCGCGTATCCTTGCCAATCACCACCCGATGCCGGTTCAGCCCGTCACGGCGGAAATGCCGCCCCACCGCCGCGCCGATGCGCAGCGCCATTTCGGCGGTCATCGGATAGCTGTTTGCCGTGCCGCGCACCCCGTCAGTGCCGAAAATCTTGCGTGTCATGGCTGATCCCTATCTGCTGTGTCGTGTAATGCCTGCCACAGATCCAGCGCCTGCCGCGTCTGGGCCACATCATGCACCCGCACGATCTGCGCGCCCTGCCCCGCGCCGTGCAGCGCAACCGCCATTGACCCGGCCTGACGCGCGGCGGCATCCTGCACGCCGCTGATATGGCCGATGAAGCTCTTGCGTGACGCCCCCAGCAGAATCGTGCAGCCGGTGGCGTGCAACAGCGCCAGATCCCGGATCAGCGCCAGATTATGCGCCACTGTCTTGCCAAAGCCTATGCCGGGATCGACCAGAACCCGTTCGGGCGCAATCCCTGCCTGAACAGCACGCGCGATTGCCGCCATCAGCCAGTCGAACACGTCAAGGCGCACATCCTCATAGCGTGGATTTGCCTGCATGGTCTGGGGCGTGCCCTGCGCATGCATCAGGCAGATCGGAACCCCCGCCTGCGCCACCAGCGGGCCGAGTTCGGGATCCCATGTCAGGGCAGAGACATCATTGACCATATCCGCCCCCGCATCCAGCGCGGCTTCGGCCACGCGCGCCTTGCGCGTGTCGATGGAAATGGGCTGCGTGACGCCCTGTGCTCGCAAACCCTCGATCACCGGCGCGATGCGCGCGATTTCCTCGGCCAGCGGGATCTCGCGCGCGCCGGGGCGGGTGGATTCGCCCCCGATATCCAGAATATCGGCCCCCTCTGCCACCAGCGCGCAGCCCTGGCGCACCGCCGCCGCAGTATCAGCGAACCGGCCACCATCGGAAAAACTGTCTGGCGTGACATTCACGATGCCCATGATGCGCGGGCGATCCAGCGTCAGCCCGGCAAGGGGCGCGGGCTGCGCAGTTAGCGCCGCATCGCGCTGCGGGTCATGCGCAGTCAGGCTGCGCCTGCCTGCGCGGTCAAGCTGCATCATCGCACCAATGCGCAAAGCCTTCTGGCCGCGCAATGGGGGCGTGTCACGCGGCGCGGTTGCCGCGCTGCTGGGGGAAGGAAACCGATAGATCATGCAAGGCTCTGTGCCTCTTTCCACGCAGGCAGGCAAGCCCTGCCGTCAAGCAGCCTGGCCTGAACGGCACGAAATCGCGCCTGTCCCGCCCCAATTGAACTTGTCCAGCCGGTCCAAATACGTCAGCGCGCCATCTCTATCACGCGCATATGGCTGCCTGCCGGAACCGCGCGCCCTGCGGGGATCTGCAACTGGTCGGCTGCCACATGCTCGGCCAGCCAGAGCGCCAGGGCAATGCCGTCGCGCGGGCTGCAATCGGGTGCATCGGTGGAATCGAGCATCAGCTTTGACGGTGCCCAGACGATCATCTGCCCCTGCTTAATCGCCCAGTCGATTTCTGTCCGGCTGGCCACAACCATGCAGCGCCGGTCCAGCGCGGCCAGTCGCCACGCATTCTGTTCAAGCGCCAGCAGGTCAATGCGACGCTGCACGGCTTTTGCGGCAACCTCGACCACCGGCAGGGGCGGCGCGCCGACACAGATGATGATGGGTAATCCCTGCGCTTGCAATCGGTCCAGCCGCGCGGACAGATCGGGCGCGTCGATCTGGTCATTGTCCAGATAGACCGCCAGCGGATGCACGGCATTGTCCTGCCCGGCGGCATCGACCGCGCGCAGCGGCTGGGCGGCACGGTTGCGCACGATTTCCACCCCCAGCGCGCCGGGGCCACGATCCAGCTTTTCGATACGCACGAAGACGCGCATTGCCTGCGGCTCCAGCAGGATGCGCGCAGCGATCCTTTCGGCCAGGGTTTCCAGCAGGTTCAGCCGCTCTTCCGCCAGCTCTGCGGCGATTGCCTCGGTCAGCCGGTCATAAGAGAGGATGCGATCGACATCATCATCCACCGGTTCCGGATGGGGCCGGGTCTCGACCACGATGTTGAAACGAACCCGCTGCGTATGGCCGCGTTCGGGCTGAAACGCGCCGATCTCGACCTCGACCACATGATCGCGCAGACTGATGCGGTCGCGCGGGTCTGCTGGCGCCGAGGCTTCGGCGCGCTGTTCGGGATGGGCAAATGCCAGACGGATATCGGAACTCATGAGCGCGGGCCTTGATAAGGGCTGTCATGCCCAGTCCTTACAAAGGAATCATCCATGTTCAAGATTGATTCCCGGCGCGCGGTCATAGGAAACCGACACAGCACCGCGCGATGCTACCCGCGATAGAACAGATGCGCGCCAATCTGGGTTGTCCGGGTGAAGCGGTTGGCCCAGTTCGGATTGACTGCGGTGGTATGAAAATACAATGCCCCGCGTGTCAGGCCGCGATGCGCCCCGTCGCTGATGACTTGCGCAATGCGGCGCGCACGATTTGCGGCAGTGCGGTTCGGCATCGCCTCGGACCGGCCGTCGCAGGCAAAGCTGAACTGGCAACCACCCAACCTCCCTTCGCGCACACCCTGATAGACAACCCCGCAGATGGAGTTCGGGAACTGGCGCGAATCCACCCGGTTGAGGATAACCTCGGCAACGGCGAACTGGCCCTTCAGGCTTTCACCGCGCGCTTCATGGTAGATCGCGGTTGCAAGGCAACGCTCCTGCTCGGTCAGTTCGCGCAGTTCGACCTGCCTCAGCCAGCGATTCGTATACTGCACCACCCGACGCTCCAACCCTGCCGGGCGCAGCGCCGGACGGGCCGACACCACCGGGGCGTACTCATTTGCGGCCCCTTGCAACACCAGCATCGCATCCGGTGCGACCGGCGCGGCAACCGCCCCGCTGGCAGGCAGGAACACATCGTCACGGCTGGTCGGGGCAACCATGTCCTGTTCACGCAGTTGCGGGGGCAAGGTGACAGAGCTCGACGCGTCAGCGCCAAGCGGCGAGGCAGTCACACGCGCAATCCGTGTCAATTGCGACAGATCCACCGAACGCCCCTGCCCCATAAACAGCCCCGAGACATCCCTGCTCAGACGCGCAGCCGCAATGGTGGGGGGCTGCGGCATGTCGATATCCGCGCCCCTGGCCGGGGTCAGCGCATTGCGCCAAAGCGGGTTTGCTTCGTTCAGCGGTGCCTCGGTCAGATGTTTGTGCATGTCATGGCTAATCGTACCATCGACAACCCGTGACCCCATGCTGGGCAAGGCCACAAGCAGCGAAGCCGCCCAGACGGCGGCCACAACCGCGCCGCGCCTGACGGGCGTTTGGGCAGGATGCGCCCCCGCATCATGGCCCCGCGCACCCTGAAGGCCGCAACGTCGTTTGACAGCAGATTTCAAGTCAACACCCATTCCCGCAAGGCTGCGTCGGCAGAACGCACCCCTGAAAGGCAGCAGTCCCGGTTACGAATTCGTGAGAGTCATACTCAATAATCGTAAATTGTTCCAGACAGCGGGCTTCTATCGGCACAAAACCGCCGATAACAATGCGCTGCGGCGCAGCGCAAGCGCCTGCGCAATACCCATATCAGCCTGCACCAGCAACAGACCGGCGTGGTCAGATCAGTCCAACGCATCGCTGATGGCAAGCTGTGCCGCAGCCAGTCGGGCCACCGGCACGCGGAAGGGCGAGCACGATACATAGTCGAAATTCAGCGTGCGGCAGAAGCGGATGGATTCGGGATTGCCGCCATGTTCGCCGCAGATTGACAAGGTCAGATCGGGGCGCGCCGCGCGCCCGCGTTCGGCCCCGAACCGCAGCAATTCGCCCACGCCGTCCAGATCCAGCGTATGGAACGGGTCTTCGGGAAACACTTCCTGTCGGACATAGTCGGACATGAAACGTCCGGCATCATCGCGCGACAGGCCATAGGTCATCTGTGTCAAGTCATTGGTGCCAAAGGACAGGAAGGCGGCATGCAGCGCGATATCGCCCGCGCGCAGCGCCGCGCGCGGGGTTTCGACCATCACCCCCAAACGGTAATGGAAATCCGCCCCCGTGCGCGACCGCACTTTTGCAGCAGCAGCATCAATGCGCGCCTTGACAAGTTCGACCTCGCGCATGGCCGACACAAGCGGGATCATGATTTCAGGAATGACTTCGGCGCCGCAGCGCGCGGTTTCGATCGTGGCCTCGAAAATCGCGCGGACCTGCATTTCATAGATTTCAGGGATCGTGACCCCCAGCCGCACCCCGCGCATCCCCAGCATCGGGTTGAATTCGGCCAGCGCCTCGGCCCGGCGGGTGATTTCCGACAAGGGCTTGTCCAGCGCATCGGCCAGAAAGCGCAGACCATCCTTGGTATGGGGCAGGAATTCATGCAAAGGCGGGTCGAACAGGCGGATACAGACCGGCTGGCCCTGCATGATGTCAAACAATTCGATAAAATCGGCGCGCTGCATCGGTAATAGCCGCTCCAGCGCATCCGACCGGTCCTCGCTGCTATCGGCAAAGATCATCTCGCGCATCAGCGTCAGGCGGTCATCCTCGAAAAACATGTGCTCGGTGCGGCACAGTCCGATCCCCTGCGCTTTGAAATCGCGCGCAATTCGTGCATCGGCGGGGGTGTCGGCATTGGCGCGGATATCGATGTCGCGCCGCGCATCGGCCCAGTCCAGCAGCGTCTGGAAGCGGTCATCCAGCGCGGGTTCCAGCATCGGCACCTCGCCGATCAGCACCTGCCCGTTGGTGCCATCCACTGTCAGGACATCGCCTTCGTGCAAGCTGCGTCCACCGGCATTCAGCGTCTTGCGGCGCAGATCGATCTGCATGTCCGACACACCGACCACGCAAGGCACACCCAGCCCGCGCCCGATCACGGCCGCATGGCTGGTCATCCCGCCGCGTTCGGTCAACACGGCGCTGGCGACATGCATGCCGCGAATATCCTCTGGCGTGGTTTCGCGCCGCACCAGAATGCAGGGTTCCTCGCGCGCGGCGCTGGCCTGCGCGGCGCTGGAGCTGAACACGATCCGCCCGCTGGCTGCGCCGGGGCTGGCGGCAATGCCGCGCGCCAGTGCCTCGGGGCGGGCGCGCGGATCAACCTGCCGGTGCAGCATTTCGCCCAATGCCTTGGCGGGGATGCGCATCAACGCTTCGTCACGCAGGATGATGTCGTCATTGGCCAGATCGACCACAACGCGCACCGCCGCACGCGCCGAGCGCGGCACTGTCACCGCATCCAGCACCCACAGCTTGCCATCATCAAGGGTGAATTCGATCTCCATCTCCTCGCGCAGGCGCCTGCGGGCATTGCGGCCATGTTCCAGCAGTTCTGCAAACGCCTCGGGGCAGCAATCTTCCAGCGAGGGGCCGCGCTTGTCGCGGGTCAGATACAGCACATCCTTGCCCGCCTTCAGCGCCTCTGCCCCATCCTGACCCAGCGATTTGAAGCGCCCGGTCACTTGCGGCGCGCCGGTTTCATTGTCGATGAAGCGGATCAACCCCGCGCCGCTGATCCCCTTGCCCCTGCCGCCCGCCATTGCCTGCACCACCAGCCCCAGCCCGGCATCAAGCGGCGCACCCTTGGCCTGCCGCAAGAGCCGCGCAGAGGTGCCTTCCCACGCCCGCGCCATAGAGCGCAGCACATCGGCCAACTGCTGCGCGGCGGTCTGGGGAAAGGGTTCCTCCATCTCGTCTTCATATAGCCGCAGCGCCGATTTCAGCGCATCAGGACCAAGCGCCGCGCTATCGAACAGATCGGCATCCAGATGCGCGACATGTTCGGCATAGGATTGCACAAAACGCAGATACATCGCCGTGGCCACCGCCTCGCCATAGGTTGCGGCGATCTGCGCATGGGTTTCGTCATTCATGCCGATATTCAAGATCGTCGCCGGCCCGCCCCATTCCGGGTGCTCGGCCGAGGGGCGGACAGACACCAGTGTGCCCGCCGGGAAATGCGCCAGCAGATTGCGCGAATTCATCTGCGCGCCGGTGGCAATTTCACGCACCACATTGAACGACAGCGCCACGGTTTGCGGCACCGGCATGTCCAGCCGCACCAGACGTTGCAGACATTTCGCGCGCCAGCCATGCGTGCCCCGCTTGATCGGCGCAGAGCCGGTGATCTGGGCATATTCGGTCAGGTTCAGATATTTGGGCATTCGGGCTACCTTCTGGCTGCGGCGCAGCATAGGCTGATGCGCGTCAGACTCAAGGTTTTGTTATGGCCTGTCGGCCCCACTTGGGCACCCCAAGGCGCGCAGCAAAGGCCGCAGGCCGCCGCTGGCGCGGGCTTGGGCCATCGCGCGGCTGGCGACGCGCGCCCTACCCTTCCAGCCGCGTCAGATCGGCCACTTGCAGGCAGGTTTCGCGGATGCGGTGCAACAGGTTCAGCCGGTTGCGGCGCAGGATCTGGTTGTCGGTATTGATCTGCACGGCATCGAAAAACGCATCAATCGGCGCGCGCAGGCGGGCCATCGCTTGCATGGCAGTGGCGAAGTCTTCCGATGCGATGGCGGGAGTAATCACAGCGTCAGCCGAGTCCAGCGCTTCTAATAGCGCGTGTTCCGTATCATCCTCGAAGAATTTGGGATCAGGGCCAAAACTATATTCAACCCCATCTTGCGCCTCTGCTTCATCCAGAACACTGATCGCCTTCAGGAATGAAGGATCGTCGTTGAAGCCAGCTTTTTTCATTTCATCCACCCAGAGCTTGTTTGCGCGCTTGAACCCTTGAATAAGGTTGCTTCCGTCATCTGTGCTAAGCACTGAATTAAGCGCTTCCGCGCGTTTGACCAGCAGGGTGAGGTCGTCATTGCCGGGCGTCGCGCCTGAAGGCGCGCTACCAGAAGTATAGAGGCAGGCGTCGATCACGTCATGGCGGATGCCCTGGTCGCGTAGGTGGACCTTGAGGCGGTCGTGGAAGAAGCTGAGGAGGTCTGAAACAATAGCATGAGGATCAAATCTGAACTCCTCAAGCTCAGACGTCGTTTTCCCATCTGGAAACCAGACGGTCTTGTAAACGCCTTCAATCTCAATTGCCTCAGCAAAGCGAACTTCATCAAACTTTTGTCCCTCGCCTCGGAAAGGAACAAGAGCAAGATTTTTGCCGGGTCTCTTTCTCCCGTAAGCATAACTGCTTTCCTTGATCGTATGTGACGAGGCGAGCCTTCCTCTCTCCGCTAACTCGCGCCGAAACCGCAAAACCGACAAGAGGCAGATGCTAAACAAATCAAGCTTAGCCCCATTCCCCAACACCAACCGAATAACCCCCAACGCCGCGCGGCGCAGCGCGAAGGGGTCTTTCGAGCCAGTGGGCTTCTCGTCAATCGCCCAGAAGCCGGTCAGCGTGTCCAGCTTGTCGGCCAGCGCCACCGCCACCGACACTGGCGAAGTCGGCACGGAATCCGATGGCCCCAGCGGTTGGTAATGTTCCACACAGGCGCGGGCCACATCCTCGGGCAGCCCCGCCGCGCGGGCGTAATAGCTGCCCATAAGACCTTGAAGCTCGGGAAATTCGCCCACCATTTCCGAGCGCAGATCGGATTTCACCACCCGTGCAGCCTGTGCCGCCAGTTCCGCCAGTTCCGCATCCGCGCCCACCAGCGGCGCGATTTCGCGCGCCAGGGCTTCGATCCGCGCCACCCGGTCGGACTGCGAGCCCAGCTTGTTGTGGAAGGTGACGCTCGCCAACCCGTCCTTCCATTCGCGCATCGCATCAGCCGCGACGCGCAAGTCATTCTGCCAGAAGAATTTTGCGTCCGACAGCCGCGCCGCCAACACCTTCTGGTTCCCGGCCAGAATGGTTTTGCCGCCATCCACGGTTTCGCGGTTCGCCACTGTGACAAATCCGGTGATCTGCCCGGTCTTGGGGTCGCGCAGCGAAAAGAATTTCTGGTGTTCCTTCATGCTGGTTTGCAGCACTTCGGGCGGCAGGGCCAGAAACTGGTCCTCGATCCGCCCCATCAGCACCACTGGCCATTCGACCAGCCCCGCGACCTCTGCCAGCAAGCCCTTATCCTCGACCAGTTCCAACCCCTGGGCAAAGGCCATCTGGCGCGCATCATTCCATATATGCCCGGCACGCTCGGCGGGGTCCAGAATGACCCTGGCGCGCTTGAGCTTCGCCGCGTAATCATCGAAGCTTGTTACAGAAAACGTATCCGGCGCCATGAAGCGATGCCCGCGCGTGGTGTCACCCGCAACGATCCCGTCAACCTGCAGCGGCACCACCTGCGCGCCGGACCCGTCCGACAGAATGCACAAGATCGCATGCAGCGGGCGCACCCAGCGCAAGGATCCCGTCCCCCAGCGCATGGATTTCGGCCAGGGGAAATGGCGGATGGTATGCTCCAGCACTTCGGCCACGATCTCGGGCGCGGCGCGGCCGGGGGTGGTGATCTGCGCGATATAGACCTGCCCCTTCTTGTCGTCGCGGATTTCCAGATCATCGCGCGTCAAACCGGTGGAGCGCAAGAACCCCTCGATCGCCTTGTCCGGCGCGCCGACTTTCGGCCCGCGTCGCTCCTCGCGGGTGGTGGGCGAGTGTTCTGACAGCCCCTGCACCGCCAGCGCAAGGCGGCGGGGGGTGGCGAAAGCCTGCGCATGGGCATAGGTGAGGCCCGCCTCGACCAGACCATCGGTCATCAGTTTTTTCAGATCCCCGGCCGCGCGCGCCTGCATCCGCGCGGGGATTTCCTCGGAAAACAACTCGATCAGAAGGTCAGCCATTGCGTTTCCTTAGCGTTCAGGAGGGGGCGGGCAGCCGGGGGGCACCGGGTCGCCGTCAAAATGCGCCTCGCCACAGGGGTTGATCTGCTGCCACGCATAGCCGCGCCCGTCCCACAGCACCACCACGCGGTCAATGCCATAGACGATATTCGACACCCCCAGCACGGCCTGGGCGCGCCCGTCTTCCAGCGCGCGGGTCAACGTGCCCGCATCGAAACAGTCAAACCAGCCCGGCGCATTCAGCGGCGTGGCGCGCTCATACGGGGTGAATTGGGCCGGATCGGCGTCAATGGTGAAGCAGGCCCGGTAACGAATGGGCGAGCTGGCGCTGTCGATGCCGCGAAACGCGCGGACAGCGAAGGATTGCGGGGCCGCAGCCCCTATCGGCGTCAGCCGCACGCTGTCTTGCGCGGGCAGTTCATCATAGAAGGCGTGGACCTGAAAATACCAAGCCCCCACACCCGCAAACAGGGTCATGCCCAGCAGCAGGATGACCAGAAGCCGCCCCATCAGGCCGCCTGCCCGCCACCGGCCTCTGTCTGCACAAAGGCGTCGGCACACAGCTTCGCCAGCGCCCGCACCCGCCCGATATAGGCCTGACGTTCGGTGACCGAAATCACGCCGCGCGCATCAAGCAGGTTGAAGATATGGCTGGCCTTGATGCATTGGTCATAGGCGGGATGCGCCATGATGATGCGCATGCCGGTGGCAGGGTCGTCGGCGGGCATGTCCAGCAGGCGCCGGCATTCGGCCTCTGCATCCTTGAAATGGTCAAACAGCATCTCGGTCGTGGCGGCGTGGAAGTTGTGGCGCGAATATTCCTGTTCGGTCTGGCGGAAGATGTCGCCATATGTCAGCGGGATCGGCGCGTCGGGGGCGTTAAACGGCATCTCCATCACATGATCGACGCCCAGCACATACATCGCCAGACGTTCCAGACCATAGGTCAGCTCGCCCGAAACCGGTCGGCAATCATGCCCGCCCACCTGCTGGAAATAAGTGAATTGCGACACTTCCATCCCGTCGCACCAGACCTCCCAGCCCAGCCCCCAGGCGCCAAGGGTGGGGGATTCCCAGTCATCCTCGACAAAACGGATGTCATGCAGGCTGTCATCAATGCCGATGGCGCGCAGTGACCCCAGATAAAGCGCTTGCAGGTCGGGCGGCGAGGGTTTGATGATCACCTGATACTGGTAATAATGCTGCAGGCGGTTGGGATTTTCGCCATAGCGCCCGTCCGTGGGGCGGCGCGAGGGCTGGACATATGCCGCAGCCCAGGGCCGCATGCCCAGTGCGCGCAGCGTCGTGGCCGGATGAAAGGTGCCCGCGCCCACTTCCATGTCATAGGGCTGCAACACCGCGCAGCCCCGTGCCGCCCAGTAAGATTGCAGCCGCAGGATGATTTCCTGAAAGCTTTCAGGCTTTTTCGCGCCTTTTTCAATGCTTGCAGCCATAACTGACCCTTGCCTTGTGCGTGCTTTTTCTTAAAGCTGCGTCTGCATAGGCAAGCTGTCAGGCAGGGTCAACGGATAAACCCCGATTGCACAAGGGCTGGCAGCAGTGATGGTTCTTACAAAGAGGTTTTGTTGATGGCGTCAACTCTGGGGAAAACAGCGTATCTGGCCCTGACCGTGTCTGTCTGCGCCACATTGTCGGCGCAGGCTGTGTGGGGGCAGGAACGCCGCTGGGTGCAGGTAGAGGCGCATCGCGACCTTGACATCGCGCTGGAAGCCGCCCGCAGCTATGATGCCGCCATCGATGGTGTCCGCGGGTTCCAGCTACCCAGCGACTGGTTCGCGATCAGCATCGGCCCCTTCGACAGCGATGCAGATGCCTTCGCGACCCGGCGTCAGTTGCGGGCAGAGCGCGCGATCCCGCTGGATGCCTTTGTCACCAGCGGCGCGAATTATCAGGCGCAGTTCTTTCCCGACGGCATGGCGCTGCCGGAGATGGAAGCGATTGCCGAAGTCGCACAAGACAACGCAGAAGAAATCGCAGAGCCATCGTCAGATCTGATCGAAGCAGACCCGGCAGAAGTTGTCTTGGCAGAGGCGATGACGACGCCGGAACCTGAACCCGAGCCAGAACCTGAACCAGAGCCGGAACCAGAGCCCGAGCCGGAACCCGAGGAAACCCCGCGCGAAGCTCAGGCGTCCGAACGCCTGCTGGACCGCGATCAGCGCGCCGAGTTGCAGATAGCCCTGCAATGGTTCGGCCATTACGCTATGGCAATTGACGCAGCCTTCGGCCCCGGAACGCGCCGTGCAATGCGCGCCTGGCAGGAAGAACTGGGGTTCGAGCCGACAGGGGTTCTGACCACGCGCCAGCGCGCGCTGCTGGTCGAGACCTGGAAGGAAGAGCTTGCCGCACTCGGCATGCAGACATGGCGCGATGAAGCTTCCGGCATCAGCATCGATCTGCCAATGGCGATGGTCGAATTCGACCGTCATGAAAGCCCCTTTGCGCTGTTTCGCGAAAGCGATGACAGCGGCGTGCAGGTCTTGCTGATCAGTCAATCGGGCAATCATGCCACGCTGTTTGGCCTTTATGAAATCATGCAGACGCTGGAAATCGTGCCGCTGGAAGGCGCGCGCGAGCGCCAGCGCAACGGCTTCGTGCTGACCGGGCAGAACGACAACTTGCGCTCGCACACCGAAGCAAGTCTTTCCAGCGGACAGATCAAGGGCTTCACGCTGGTCTGGCCCCCCGAACGCGATGAACAGATGGCGCGGGTTCTGCCGATGATGCAGGACAGTTTTGCAACCTTTGGCGGCACCCTGCCCGATGCCACCGGACAGGCCAGCATTGTGGACAGTGATGCGCTGCTTGCGGGGCTGACCGTGCGCAGACCCGAGTTTTCGCGCTCTGGTTTCTATGTCGATGCGGTGGGTACGGTTCTGACCAGCTATGATGCCGTGGCCGGGTGCGGACGCATCACGCTGGACGAGGCGCATAACGCCAGAATACATGCGCAGGACATTGCGCTGGGGCTTGCCGTGCTGAAACCCGAAACCCCGCTGGTCCCGCTGGCCTTTGCCCAGTTTCAGCCCGACGGGCTTGACCCGAACGCAAATGTCACCATTTCCGGCTTTTCCTTCGAGGACATGCTGACGCGCCCGGTTCTGACCTTCGGACGGATCGAATCCATGACCGGGCTGGACGGAGAAGAGAACCGCATCCGCCTGAATGCCGACATCAAATCCGGCGATCTGGGCGGCCCGGTCTTTGGCAGCAATGGCGCGGTTGTCGGGCTGTTGCTGGGTCAGCCGGAAACCGGCAACCGCCAATTGCCGCCAGAGGTGAATTTCGCTGTCCCGGCAGGGGCGATCCGTGGCTTTCTGAGTGGCAATGGCGTCTCGGTCGGCACGCTGCGCGAAGATGTGGTCATGCCCCCGGAAATCCTGACCCGTGTGTCCAGCGATCTGACGGTTCTGGTGTCGTGCTGGAAATGACCGGCGCGGCCTGAACTGGCAAGGGCGGGGGTTTTCCGCCCTTTGCTCTCAAGACTGCCCGCAAGCCGTGCGGCGCCTTGGCGGTTTCAGCGGTTCAGCGCATCCAGCCGCGCGCGCACGCTCAGACCATGTGCCTGCAGGCTTTCGGATTGCGCCAGTTGTTCCGCCGCCGGGCCTATTGCCGCCAGCGCGGCCGGGGTCATGCGCGCAATGGTGGTGCGCTTCATGAAATCCAGCACCGACAGCCCCGACGAAAACCGCGCCGAACGCGCCGTGGGCAGCACATGGTTGGGGCCGCCGATATAGTCGCCAATGGCCTCGGGCGTCCAATGCCCCAGAAACACGGCTCCTGCATGGGTGATTTGCGCAAAAAGCGCCTCTGGATCGGCCACGCACAGTTCCAGATGCTCGGGCGCGATCCGGTCACAAAGCTGCGCCGCCTGCGCCAAATCCTGCACCACGATCACCGCGCCATGATCGCGCCAGCTTGCCCCGGCAATGGCGCGGCGTTCCAGTGTTTGCAGCCGCGCCTCTACCGCCGCGACAACTGCCTGCCCGAATGCCGCATCATTGGTGATCAGGATCGATTGCGCGCTTTCGTCATGTTCGGCCTGGCTTAGCAGATCAAGCGCGATCCAGTCGGGGTCATTATCCGCATCCGCGATCACCAGAATCTCGGACGGGCCTGCAATCATGTCGATGCCCACCCGGCCAAAGACCCGCCGCTTGGCGGCAGCAACATAGGCATTGCCGGGGCCGGTGATCTTGTCCACGGGCGCGATGGTTTCAGTGCCATAGGCCAGTGCAGCCACCGCCTGCGCGCCACCAATGCGATAGACCTTGTCCACCCCCGACAGCCTTGCCGCCAGCAGCACCAGCGGGTTGACCTTGCCATCGGGGGTGGGGGCGCAGATCACCAGCCGTTCCACCCCCGCCACCTGCGCGGGGATCGCGTTCATCAGCACCGAAGAAGGGTAGCTTGCCAGCCCCCCCGGCACATAGAGGCCCGCCGCCGAAACCGGCCCCCAGCGCCAGCCAAGTTCGGCGCCATGCTCATCATGCCAGCGGGCGTCTTCGGGGCGCTGGCGGTCGTGATATGCGCGGATGCGCGTTGCCGCCAGTTCCAGCGCCGCGCGTTCTTCCTGCGGCACTGTGGCAATCGCTGCATCAATCTCGTCTGCCGAAAAGGCAAGTGTTTCGGGGGTCAGGGTCAGCCGGTCGAATTTTTCCGTCAGTTCGATCACCGCCGCATCGCCGCGTGCGCGCACATCGGCGATGATCGCGGCGACAGTGTCATCGACATCGACCGCATCTTCACGCTTGGCCCCCAACAGCGCGGCAAAGGCATCTTCAAACCCCGCCTTGCTCGTGTCCAGAAAAACCGCCATTACGCGCCCCCGTCCAGATCATGTTGGGGCGCACGGCCAGAAGGCGCGCGATAGGGGCGTGTGACATCCGACAGCACCACATCAACGCATTCCACCGACAGCCGGATCTCGCCATCGCCCGCCAGCACCAGCGACAGATCGCCGGTGCCATCGGGGCCGGGGTGAAATTCCAGCGCAAGGATCGACAGCACCAGATCGGGATCATTGCGATCAAAGCCCTGGCTGGCCACGGCCAGCACATCATTGATCAGCAGCACCGCGCGCACGCGCTCATAATCCCCGCCCTGTTCTGCGCGCGCGCGATCTTCCCAGCGAAAGCGGTTGATTAGCAGTGCGAAGGCGCGCTTGCGCGCGTCCCAGGCCATTTCGCTGGCCGGGACAACCGCATCCTGCACCAGCGCCGAGACGATCTTCAGATCATCCGCGTCCACAGCATGCAACCGCAGCGGGCGATCTGCCCCGTCTTCAAACCGTGCATCGCTCATGACGCCCTGATCCGTTCGATTCGCGCCCCGCAAGCCCCCAGCTTCTGCTCGACCCGCTCATAGCCGCGATCCAGATGATAGACGCGACTGACCACTGTGTCACCTTCTGCCCCCAGCCCGGCCAGGATCAACGAGACAGAGGCGCGCAGATCGGTCGCCATGACCGGCGCGCCGCGCAGCCGGTCCACCCCGGTCACAGTGGCGGTGCCGCCATGCACATCGATCTTCGCCCCCATGCGCATCAGTTCCGGCGCATGCATGAAACGGTTTTCAAAGATATGCTCTTCGAGCACCGACACCCCATCGGCGGTGCACATCGCGGCCATGAATTGCGCCTGCAGATCGGTCGGGAAACCGGGGAAAGGCTCGGTCGCCACATTGACCGGGCGCAGCCGGTCCACAACCCGCGTGACGCGCAGCCCGGTTTCGGTCTGCACTACCTCGACCCCGGCCTGTTCAAGCTTTTCCACAAAAGCCTGCACCAGATCCAGCCGCCCGCCCAGACATTCGACCGAGCCGCCCGCGATTGCCGGGGCCAGCATATAGGTGCCAAGCTCTATGCGATCCGTCACCACAGGATGGGTGGCGCCCCCCAGACTGCCCACGCCCTGAATGGTCAGCGTCGATGTGCCCTCGCCCTCGATCTGCGCGCCCATGCGGCGCAGGCATTGCGCCAGATCCACGATCTCCGGCTCGCGCGCGGCGTTTTCCAGCACTGTGGTCCCGCGCGCCAGTGTCGCCGCCATCAGCGCGTTTTCCGTGGCCCCGACCGAGACGATGGGAAATTCGAACCGCGCGCCTTTCAGCCCGCCGGGAGCTTTGGCGTGGACATAGCCATCGCGCAGATCCAGCTCAGCCCCCAGCGCTTCCAGCGCGCGCAGATGCAAATCCACCGGGCGCGCGCCAATGGCGCAGCCACCGGGCAGGGACACCACGGCATGGCCATCGCGCGCCAGCATCGGCCCCAGAACCAGAATCGAGGCGCGCATCTTGCGCACGATCTCATAATCCGCGCGGTGGCTGGTCAGGTCATGGCTCGATAGCGCCAGCACCTCGCCGCCTTGCAGGCTGGCCACTTCCGCGCCCAGCGATTCCAGCAATTCAGTCATGGTGCGGATATCCGACAGGCGCGGCGCATTGGTCAGCGTCAGCGGCTGGTCGGTCAGCAGCGTGGCGGGCATCAGCGTCAGGCAGGCATTCTTCGCCCCCGCAATCGGGATGACACCATTCAAAGGGCCATTGCCCGAAACGACGATTGAATCCATCTGCTCTTGCCTTGCCCTATGTGTCCTGATCTTGCCTGGGCGCGCCATCGCCCGACTGCTCGCGGGCGCGCGCCTGCGCCTTGCGCTTGGCGATATTCGCTTTCAACACGGCTTTCAACCGTGCTGCGCGCGCCTCTGCGCCGGATTTCGCCGCGCCGTGTTCGGAATTTCGCGTCTGCTTGTCTGCGCTCATGAAAGCTTCGTAGCCCAGTTTGGAAAAAGCGTCCAGATTGGGCTTGCATGGCCGCGAATTTCCGACTACCTAGCCGCCCATCGCCGCACTGGCAACGCTGCTGTAGCTCAGGGGCAGAGCACTCCCTTGGTAAGGGAGAGGTCGAGAGTTCAAATCTCTCCAGCAGCACCATTTCCCCAGATTTCTCTCTTGCCTTTCGCCCCGGCTTGGCGCAATCGGCTGTCATGGCACAGGCACAGCTTTTGATCGATCTTTCTGCGGTTCAGCATAACTGGCGCGCGCTGGATGCGGCCTCGGGCGCGAGCGTGCAAACCGCCGCCACGATCAAGGCCGATGCCTATGGGCTGGGCGCGGACAAGGTTGGTCACGCGCTGGCCCGGGCCGGGGCGCGGCGATTCTTCGTGGCGCTGGCCGAGGAAGGCGCAGCGCTGCGCGCGGCACTGGGGCCGGATCTGCCTATCCATGTCTATGGCGGGCATATGGAAGGCGATGCGCCGCTGATCGCCGAAGCGGCGCTTGTCCCGATGCTGAATTCGCCCGCGCAAGTGCTCCGCCACCGTGCCGCCCTGCCCGACCACCCTTTTGGCGTGCAGCTTGACAGCGGCATGAACCGGCTGGGGATGGAAGCCGATGAATGGCAGGCGCTGGCCGCTGACCTTCTGGCGGGGGAGTGCCGTCTGGTGATGTCGCATCTGGCCTGCGCCGACGAACCCGACCACGCGATGAATGCCCGCCAACTAGCCGAATTCCGGCGCATGACCGACGGCATTGGCGTGCCGCGCTCGCTGTCAGCCACAGGCGGTGTGCTGCTGGGACCGGACTATCATTTCGACATGACCCGCCCCGGCATCGGGCTTTATGGCGGCCGGCCCTTTGCGCAGGCCCGCCCTGTGGTGCGCGTGTCGATCCCGGTGATCCAGACTCGCCTTGTCAGGGCCGGGGAAAGCGTGGGCTATGGCAACAGTTTTGTCGCGCCACGCGACATGCGGCTGGCGACGATCTCGGCGGGCTATGCCGATGGGGTGCATCGTGCGCTGTCGGGCAAGGTCACGCTGTGGCATGGCGACACGCCCTGCAAACTGGTTGGCCGGGTGTCGATGGATTTGCTGACAATCGATGTCAGCGCCCTGCCTGACGACCCGGAAATGCTGGACCTTCTGGGGCCGCATCAGGGGGTGGATGATCTGGCTGATCTGATCGACACAATCGGCTATGAAATCCTGACCTCTCTGGGGCCACGCTACAGGCGCATCTATCAAAATCAATGACTTGCCTTCTATTTCTGACGTGAAGCATCAAGTTGCAGCGCGCCTGAGTCCAGCGCCCCGCGCATCTGATCGACCGCTTCGGCCAGCTTTTCGTCGATGATGTGCAGATAGGCGGTCCAGTCGGCCAGCCCCTTCAGCGCCGCCTTGCCGTCCGAAATCCCGCGCAGCACCACCAGCGGCACGCCGAAGCGCTGGCAGGCGCGCAGCACGGCATAGCTTTCCATATCGACCATGTCTTGCGCGATAGCGTCATATTGCGGCCCCGAGATGATCCCCGCCCCGGTGGACAGGCTGGCCGCGGGCAGACCGGGGATCTGATGCGGCAGGGGCAGAATCGCGGGCTTGTCCAGAAACGGCGTCACCCCCGGCGCGAAGCCCAGCGCGGTGGCATCCATGTCGCGGTAAGCCAGGCTATGGGCCTGATAGACACCGCAATGTTCCAGCCGCGCCGATCCGGCAGAACCGATACTGACCACCAGATCAGGCAACCCGCCCTGCGCATGTGCCAGCGCTGCCAGATGGCCGGCGGCCACCACGCCCGCTTCGACCGGGCCAACACCGGTAAAGACCGGCACAAAACGCTGTCGCAGATGCGGGCCGTATTCGGCATCCGCCGCCATCAGGAACAGCGCGCTTGCTGGTCCCAATGGGGTCAGGCTCATTTCCGGCGCACCACATGCACCGCGCATTGCGCGCGCGAGACCACCTTGGTCGCGGTGGAGCCAAGAAACAGCCCCTGCGTGCCCGGCCGGTGCGAGGCGATGACGATGCAATCCACGCCATGCAGATCCGCCGCTTCCAGAATCTGCTGCGCGGCAGCCCCTTCGGTGACAAGCACGGCGCTGTCATCCCAACCTTCGGCCAGCCCCTGCAAATCGGCCTCTATGGCGGTTTGCAACTCGGAGCGCCAGCCTTCGGGCAGATAGCTCAGCGCGAAGGTGGGCGGCGGGTCCATGACATGGATCAGGGTGATCTGTGCGCCCTCATCGGCCAGCGTGCGCGCAACTTCCAGCGATGCGCTGGCGTCATGGCCTTCATCATAGGCGACTGTAACAAGCAGGTGTTTATACATGCGGTCCTCCGTCAGTTGCGTGTCAGTAAAGCAAGCCTGACGCCCAAGGGAAAGGACAAAAGCAAACCGCCCGGACAGAACGTCCGGGCGGTCCAATTGCCTGTTGCATCGAAGTGCTTAGCGCTTCGAGAACTGGAAGCTGCGGCGTGCCTTCGGCTTGCCGTATTTCTTGCGCTCGACCACGCGGGAATCGCGGGTCAGGAAGCCTGCGGCCTTCAGCGCCGGGCGCAGTGCCGGATCATAGAGTTGCAGCGCTTTCGAAATGCCATGCTTCACGGCACCGGCCTGACCGGACAGGCCACCGCCAGCAACCGTGGCCATCACGTCGAACTGGTCAACGACGCCTGCCACCTGAAACGGCTGGCGCAGGATCATCTGCAGCACCGGACGGGCGAAATAGGCGTTGATGTCCTTGCCATTGACAGTGACCTTGCCGGAGCCGGGCTTGACCCAGACCCGTGCCACGGCGTCCTTGCGCTTGCCGGTGGCATAGGCGCGGCCCAGCGCGTCGCGCATGGGTTCACGCGCGGGCGCGGCCTCTGCTTCGGGGGTGACGGCGGATTTCAGATCGTCGAGGGTTTTCAGATCGTCAGACATGATCATGCACTCCGCGTGTTTTTCTTGTTCATCGCCCGCAAATCCAGCACCTCGGGTTGCTGGGCTTCATGCGGGTGTTCCGCGCCTGCATAGACGCGCAGATTGGTCATCTGCTGGCGCGACAACGGCCCGCCGGGCAGCATGCGCTTGACCGCCTGCATTACCACGCGCTCGGGGAACTTGCCTTCCAGGATCTGGCCGGTGGTGCGCGACTTGATGCCGCCGGGATAGCCGGTATGCCAGTAATTGGGCTTGTTGCGCTTGTTGCCCGTCAGCTGCACCTTGTCGGCATTGATGACGATGACATTGTCGCCCATATCCATATGCGGGGTGAAGCTGGCCTTGTGCTTGCCACGCAGGCGCATGGCGATGATCGAGGCGAGACGGCCCAGCACGATGCCTTCGGCATCGATGAGGATCCATTTCTTTTCGATCTCTGCCGGTTTGGCTGTATAGGTTTTCATGATGAGACCCTGAGAGATTTGGAATTTGTGCCCCCAAAGGGGGTGTGCGGGGTGTTCTACCTATATCGGAGCAAAGATCAAGCCTGTTATTTGCCAAATATACACGCAAAAACAAGATGTTACAATTTAGGTATCATAATACCCCAAATAAAATCCATGAAACAGCGCCCTGATTGCCATCTCAGGGCATCTGTACAGGCGCGCGCCTGCAACGCCGGTTCGGGATTCAGCGCAGCTTCGGCGGGGCGGCAGGGTCGCTGCCGGGGGCGATGGGCGCAACAGACTGCTGGGGTTGGGGCAGATCGAAGCGCAACCCGACACGCGCGAATTCCGCCGCGCGGCTGTCATCAGAAGCGATGAAAGTCACATCCAGCATCCCGGCCTCTACCCCGGACAGGCTCAGCGCCCCCTGCACCGCCCTAGCCAGCGCGCCTTCGGCCTCTGCCACCGCATCGACAAAGGCCAGCATATGGCCCGATCTGCCGCCTTCATACTCGACACCGACCAGATAGGCCATCTGCGCCAACCCTGCCATCCGCCCAAGGCGCTGGTCCAAGGCACCAAGCAACAATTCCGGCAGCCCCTTTGGGGCATATAGGCGGTCGGCGCGAACCTGCAATTCCTGCGGGCGCTCGGTCAAAGTTTCGGCCAGCCAGTCGATGATTTCAGGCGGCAACAGGCGCGAGGATGGCGCCACCCCCAAGTTAAGCCCGATCCCCAGGGATTGCCCGGCCAGCATCTGCACTGCGGCCCGCCCCGGCAGCGCGGCATAGGGCGCGGGCATGCCGGTGAAATCGGTCAGCCGCGCTTCTGTGTCAAAGGCCAGGATGATCGGCCCGTCTTCCAGATCAAACACCTTTGGGCTGATATGCTCGCCAGTTGGTTCGGCATCCAGCAGCAGGAACAACTCCCCCTCGACCAGCCGCGCATAGAAGCGCAGTCTTGCGCCTACATCCTCCGGGTCGGATTCGGTTGCGGCATAGGCCAGATCAAGCACGGTGTCGGCCATATCGGGCACTCCTTTGTCAGATGGCTGCCAGCTAGCCTTGCCAGGGGCGTTTTACAAGCCCTGCGGGTTGCATCCGGACCACGTCCGATTTACTGAACATGTGCAAGACCAAGGAGCACGGGATGCTGTCGCGCGAAACTTCTGCACGGCCAGCCAGGGGCATTGCGCTGAATGTCGCGGCGCTGTTCGTGCTGATGTGCATGGCCGCACTGGTCAAGGCGGCCTCTGACCATGTGCCGACCGGGCAGGCCGTGTTTGCACGCGCCTTCTTTTCCCTGCCGGTGATCCTGATCTGGATCGCGCTGCAAGGCCCGCTGATGGACGGGCTGCGCATGGCCCAGCCGCGCCAGCACCTGTTGCGCGGGCTGCTGGGCACCGCTGCGCTTAGCCTGAACTTTCTGGCGCTGGCCAGCCTGCCCCTGCCGGAAGTCACGACGATCGGCTTTGCAGCCCCGCTGATGACGCTGGTTTTCGCTGTGCTGCTGCTGGGCGAGAAGGTGCGCCTGTTTCGCTGGACCGCCGTGGCCATCGGCTTTGCCGGTGTGGTGATCGTTGTGTGGCCAAACCTGTCACTGGACGGCAATCTGAACACTGTCGCACGGCTGGGCGCGCTGGCAGCACTTGGGTCGGCCTGCTGCGCGGCGTTGGTCAAGATCGTCCTGCGCCGCATGGTCGCGACCGAAACCACCCCGGCGATCGTGTTCTGGTTCGCCACCACTGCCAGCGCCCTTGCGCTTCTGACACTGCCCTTCGGCTGGGTGATCCCCCCCTTGCCCATCGCCGCACTGCTGGTCGCGGCCGGGGTTCTGGGCGGGATCGGGCAGTTGATGATGACCGCAAGCTACCGGTTTGCCGACGCCTCGGCGCTTGCGCCGCTCTGGTATGTGCAGCTTCTCTTTGCCAGCCTGATAGGCTATCTGTTCTTTGCCGAACTGCCCACCAGCGCCACGCTTATGGGCGCGGTTCTTGTGATCCTGTCGGGGCTGCTGATCCTGTGGCGCGAATCGAAACTGGCGCGCGGCACATCACCGCGCCAGACACCGCTTTAGAAACGATGTTGTCGCCCGACAGGGGAAATCGAAGAAATAAGATCACTATTTCCCCCCATGCCTGGAACATCAGAACATTTTCCCCGCCCCGCGCTTCGCGGGCAAATGCCATCCCGCCCGCCCGCAGGCGCATGGAAGATGCACCTCTGAGCGAAACGGCAGTCACCTGCCCCGATGCTTGCCTGAAGCCCAAGCCGTTTCTAACTGCTATCGTGACACGGGCAGTATCGTGACTGCATGACGCAACACCGTCTGCCCGTTCCGCGAAGGAGACACCCCATGCTGCGCAGCACTGCACTTAGCCTTTCCCTGCTGGCCCTGCCCTCGCTTGCGTCGGCCACTCCGCAAGGCTGGAACCCGCTGCTGGAACCCGCCGAGCTGGCCGGTTTCCTGCAGGCCGGGGAAGATATCCGCATCATCCATGTCACAGGGGATTTCGAGGCTGGCCACATCCCCGGTGCCGCGTTTTCGCCCTATGCGGCGTGGCGGGGCGGGCCGAACAACCCCGGTGCTCTGCTGGATGAGATGGATTACGAGCTTGAAGCCGCGCGCGTCGGGCTGGAAGCCGACATCCCGACAGTCGTCGTGCATGCGGGCGCCAACGCCACCGATATGGGCGCGGCAGCGCGTGTCTACTGGACACTGAAATCGCTGGGCGTTCAGGATCTGGCGCTGCTCAATGGCGGTTTCGCCGCCTGGGCCGAGGCTGGCCTGCCCGTTTCGACCCAGAATGTCGAACCGGCGGCATCGGATTTCATGGCCGAGTGGTCGGATGCCTGGCATATCTCGACTGATGAAGTCGCCACCCGCGCCGAAAACGGCGCTGCAAGGCTGCTGGACAGCCGCCCTGCGGGCTTTTTCGAAGGGCTGCAATGGTCGATTGCCCGCCCCGGCACCGTGCGCGGGGCAGAGAATCTGGAATTCGAAGCCTTCTTTGACGGCAATCGCATGGTCGATGCCAGCCGCGCCCGTGCCATTGCCGATGAAAGCGGCTTGACCGAGGCGCGCGATCTGGTCTCTTTCTGCAATACCGGGCATTGGGCGGCGCTGAACTGGTTCGCGCTCAGCGAGCTTGCAGGGATAGACGATGTGCGCCTGCACGCAGCCAGCATGGCCGAATATGCCGCACAGGGGCATGCGCTGGACAATGAACCGAGCCGCCTGACCTATCTGGTGCGCTCGACCCGGCGCTGGGTAGAAGGCTTGTTCTGATCCGCTTGCCGCGTTAACGCTTGAACTGGTCAGGGGCGCGCAGCGTGAAGCGCGCCCCTCCCGCATGATGAAAGGCTCCCGAATATGCTGCTGCGCCGCTTGTCGATCCTGATCCTTCTATTGGGCCTGACGGGGTTTGTCTTTGTCATGGCCGGTGCCCGTGCCGGGTTTCTGGTGATGATCGGGTTGGGATTCGGGCTTGTGCTGGAAGGGCTGCGCTTCGGCTTTGCCGGGCCGTGGCGGATGATCGTCACCGACCGCGACGGGCGCGGGCTGATCGCGCAATTCATCGCGATTGCACTTGTCGCGGCGCTGGCCTTCCCGCTGCTGGCCGCCAACCCGCAGGAACTTAGCGGCGCGCATGCGCCCGTAGGGCTGGCGATGATTCTGGGCGCGTTTGTTTTCGGCGCAGCAATGCAGCTTGTCATGGGCTGCGGATCGGGGACGCTGGTCAATGCAGGCAGCGGCAATCTGGTCGGGCTGCTGGCGCTGTTTGGCTTCATTGCAGGCAGTTTCGCAGGCAGCCTGCATCTGGGCTGGTGGACCGGGCTTGGCAGCCTGCCGGTGATTTCCTTTCAAGGGCTGTTTGGCGCGCAGGCCGGGCTGGTCGTGACGTTGGCGGGTCTGGCCGCGCTGATCGCTGTTGCGGCTTTGCGCGCCGCCCCCGGAAAACGCATGCCACCCGCGCGGCTGTGGTGGGCTGCTGCGCTGATTGCCGCGCTGGCGCTGGCCAATCTGGTGGTGGCGGGGCAGCCCTGGGGCATTGTCTACGGTCTGGGGCTTTGGGGGGCGAAGCTTGCGCAGGCAGGCGGTGCGGATCTGGCTGGCAATGCCTTCTGGGCGGCGTCCGGCAATGCCGAAAGGCTTGCGGAATCGATCCTGACAGATGTCACCTCGCTGACCAGTATCGGGCTGCTGGTGGGCGCATTTGCCGTGATGCGCTGGCGCGCCAGCCCCGGTGATCCCGCACAACCCCTGCGCGCAGGCAGCTATCTGGCGGTCATCGCCGCCGGTCTGGTGCTGGGCTATTCGGCGCGGATGGCCTTTGGCTGCAATGTGGGGGCGTTCTTCAGCGGCATTTCCACGGGTTCACTGCATGGCTGGGTCTGGCTGGTCGCGGCCTTTGCGGGTTCAACCCTTGGCATCCGGCTGCGCCCGCTGGTGCTGCGCGCCGCGCCGACATCCACACAGGTAAGTGCATGACACAGCGTTTCAGCACCCTGCCCCGCCCGCTTGTAGGCTCTTTGGCCTTGATTGCACTGGCGCTGATACTGGCGCTGGATCTGGCGCGCAGCGGTATGCCCGATCTGTTCACCGCTCCTGCCCCCGTCGCGCTGGGATCCGGGGAAGCCCCTAGCGGGGCGCATTGTTCGGGCGGGTAAAGCGGCGGTGTGATCACCGCCGCAAGCGGGCCAGAAGATCGGCATTCACATAACCATCGGGCGGCAAGCCCTGCGCGCGCTGCCATGCCTGCACGGCGGCAATCGTGGCCGGGCCGATGCGCCCGTCAATCCCCGCCGTGTCATGGCCCATCGCGTTCAGGCGGCGCTGCAATTCGGTGCGTTCGGCCAGCGTCAGGGGGCGATCCCCGCGTGGCCAGCCGGTGCGCAGCGCACCGCCCCCGCGCAGCCGGTCCGACAGATGACCTACCGCCAGTACATAGGCGTCAGAGATGTTATATTCCTTCAGCGTATCATAATTGCCATAAGCCAGAAAGGCCGGACCGCGCGCGCCGCCAGGCAGGATCAGCCGCGATGGCCCGCGCGCCAGCTGCCCCCCCGCTGCCGGGCGCAACCCTGCGCTGGCCCAGCCCGACGCATCGCGCCGCTGCCCGGTCAGGTTCAGATCAAACCCTTGCGGCAGAACCACCTCGACCGCCCAAGGCGCTCCGCGCTGCCAGCCACGTTCGGCCAGGTAATTCGCAGCCGAGGCCAGCGCATCGGTCGGGTCGCTGCCCCAGACATCGCGCCGCCCATTGCCGGTGAAATCGACGGCATAACGCAGATAGCTGGTGGGCATGAATTGCGTATGCCCGAACGCCCCGGCCCATGACCCGATCATGGCCTCTGGCGCGACATCGCCGCGCTCGATCATGCGCAGCGCGGCCATCAGCTCCTGCTCGAAGAAATCGGCGCGCCGCCCGTCCCGCGCCAGTGTTGCAAGCGTTGCCAGAGTGCTGGTGCGCCCGCGATTCGTCCCGTAAGAGGTCTCTATCCCCCAGATCGCGACCAGAGTTTCCGGGGCCACGCCATAGCGCGCCTCGATCCGCCCCAGAACTGCTGCATGTCGGCGCAGCGCCGCCTGCCCGTCACGGATGCGCGCGGGCGTGACGGCATTGTCCAAATATTCCCACACCCGCGCGGCAAATTCGCTCTGGCGCCGATCCAGCGCGACCGTGTCGGGCAGATGGCGGATATGCGCGGAGGCGCGCCGCAATGTCGCCGGGGCGACACCCGCAGCCTGCGCGCGCGCTTCAAACCCCTGCCACCAGGCGGCCATGCGCGTATCGCCCACCGGCGCCGGCGCATCTGCCGGACGCGGGTTTGGCCGGGGCGAGGTTTCGACATTCGCGGCCAGACAACCCGGTAACAGCAGGAACAGGGGTACAAGCAAGGCGCGCAGCATCGGCAATTCCATTTATGAAAGAAGCTGGCCCATGCTAGCCCCGCCCTGCACGCGACCCAAGGGCTTTGTTCACATTGCCGCTTTGCGTGTAACGCACCACTTCCCGGCCATGCGCAAAACCGGTATCATTGGCGCAAAACATAACGGGATCGAGCGGTGCCATGTATCTTACCAGACGCGTATGTGTTTTCGGGCTGTCGGCCCTGTCGCTTTCGGCCTGCATGGGCGGGGGTGTTGGGATGAGCACGCGCCCCGCCGCGCAAATGCGCCCCCAGCCCAACCCCGCCTTTGACGCGTGGAAAACCCGGTTTCGCAGCCGCGCGGTGGCCGCAGGCATTCGCCCTGAAGTGCTGGACCCGGCTTTGCGGGGCGCAGGGTTTCTGCCCGATGTTGTCGCGCGCGACCGCAGGCAGGCCGAGTTCACCCGCACATTCGAAGACTACATCACCGCCATCGCCGTCACCGATGAACGTCTGGCGGCCGGGCGCGCGGCAATGGCCCGCCATGCCGGCACCTTGCGCGCGATTGAGGCGCGCTATGGCGTCGATGCCGCTACGGTAACTGCCATCTGGGGGCTGGAATCGCGCTATGGCGCCGAGCGCGGCGATGTGCCTGTGATCTCGGCGCTTGCGACACTGGCCTTTGACGGGCGGCGCGGCGCGTTTTTCGAAAGCCAGCTTCTGGCCGCGCTGCGCATCGTGCAACGCGGCGACACCACTGCGGCCAATATGCGCGGCTCTTGGGCGGGCGCAATGGGGCATACCCAGTTCATCCCGACCACCTATCAGGATTACGCGGTGGATTTCACCGGCAACGGGCGGCGCGATATCTGGGCCGATGATCCCAGCGACGCGCTGGCCTCGGCGGCGAATTACCTTGCACGGATGGGCTGGCAGCAGGGGCAGGCCTGGGGGCTGGAAGTGCGCCTGCCCGAAGGCTTCAACACGGGCCTTGCCGGGCGCGGCACCACCCGCAGCGCAAGCCAATGGGCGGCGATGGGCGTGGCGCGCATGGGCGGCGGGGCGCTGGCTGATCACGGGCCAGCCTCGGTCATTCTGCCTGACGGGCCGCGCGGCCCGGCGTTTGTGGTCTATCGCAATTTCAGCGTGATCCTGCGCTACAACAATTCGGAATTCTATGCCATCGGCGTGGGCCATCTGGCCGACCGGCTGCGCGGGGGCGGGCCGATCCGGGGCAATTTCCAGCCCGACCGGCATGGGCTGCGGCTGGCCGACCGCGCCGAAATGCAGCGCCTGCTGACCCGCGCGGGCTTTGACACGCAGGGCGTCGATGGAGTGATCGGGCCGAATTCACAAACCGCGATCGAAGCCTATCAGCGCGCGCGCGGGCTGCAAGTAACCGGCCAGCCTTCGACCGCGCTCTTGGAACAGTTGCGGCGCGGGGCTTAGCCGCGCGGGGCTGCGCCTTGTTTCAACGCCTCCAGCGCCGCTTGCAGATCAAGCTTGCCATCATAAAGCGCGCGGCCCGAAATCGCGCCGTTCAGCGCCACCCCGCAATCGCGCAGCGCGATCAGATCCTCCAGCCGCGACACCCCGCCAGAGGCGATCACCGGAATGGATGTTGCGCGCGCAAGTGCGGCGGTGGCCGCGACATTCGGTCCCTGCATCGCACCATCGCGGTTGATATCGGTGTAGATGATGGCCGCAACGCCTGCATCTTCAAAGGCGCGGGCAAGCTCGGTGACCTCGATATCGGTTTCCTCGGCCCAGCCCTTGGTGGCCACACGGCCTTCACGCGCATCGATCCCGACCGCGACCTGCCCCGGAAAGGCGCGCGCGGCTTCGCGCACCAGATCGGGGTCTTCCACGGCGACCGTGCCCAGAATCACCCGCGCCAACCCCTTTTGCAGCCAGCCTTCAATTGTGGCCATGTCGCGGATACCGCCGCCAAGCTGGCAGGGCAGGTCAACCGCGGCCAGTATCGCCTCGACCGCTGACGCATTGACCGGGTTGCCGGCAAAGGCGCCGTTAAGATCGACCAGATGCAGCCATTCCGCGCCCTGCCCGACAAAGGCGCGGGCCTGTGCGGCAGGGTCATCATTGAACACCGTCGCCTGATCCATTTCGCCCTTGTAAAGACGCACGCATTGGCCGTCTTTCAGATCAATCGCCGGATAGAGGATCATCGCCCGCCCCTTCTTCATGAGTGTCGCGCGCCTTCTAGCGCCAATGCGCGGCGGGGCAAACCGCAATCGGCGCGGCTGGGGCGAAAAAACCCTGCCAGCTAACCGCTGCTTTGGGCCTTTTTCTGCCAGCGTCCGGTTTCTTCTGACCAGTATTCCGCGACCACGCCTGCCCCTGTCAGCGCCTTCCACTGGGCGCGGGCATGGGCGACCGCGCCCTGATCCTGCCCGTCAAACAGCACCCAGAGCCGTTCCATCCCCGAAAGTTCATCAGCGTCAGCCTGGGCCTTGTCCATCAGCATCAGGCAGGCGGGGTTGTTGGGGCAATCGCGCCCCGTGGTCAGCAGGATCGGCTGATCAGCGTCATGCGGCCCGCCTGCCAGCCCATGCGGCAGGAAGCTGGCCTTGTCGCCCAGCCACAGCGCCTGATCGAGCCATTCCAGCCGCGCCGCATCCCCCCCGCGCAGCGTGACGCGCCAGCCGGTCTGAAGCGCGCGCGCCAGCAGCATCCGCGCCGTGACCTCGGCGGGGTTGCGCGTCAGATGGTAGAACAGCGCCTTGACCACTGCCCTAACCGCTTTCGAATTCTGCCACGATCAGCGCATCCAGCGCCAACACCCCCCAGCCAGACGCGCCTTTGGGCGCATGGGCTGAATCGGATTTCGTCAGCGCCACACCGGCAATATCCAGATGCATCCAGGGCGTATCAGGTTCCACGAAGCGTTGCAGGAATTGCGCCGCCGTAATCGCGCCAGCGGGCCTGCCGCCAGTGTTCTTCATATCGGCAATGCGCGAGTCGATCTGCTTGTCATAGGCCGCGCCAAGCGGCATACGCCACGCGCCCTCGCCCACGCTTTCGGCGGCGCGCAGGAATTGCGCGGCCAGCGCATCATCATTGGAAAACACACCCGCCTTGTCATGCCCCAGCGCGATGATGATGGCCCCGGTCAGCGTGGCCAGATCGATGATGGCGCGCGGCTTGAAATTCTGCTGCGCATACCACAGCACATCGGCCAGGACCAAACGCCCTTCGGCATCGGTATTGATGACCTCGATCGTGTCGCCCTTCATCGAACGCACCACATCACCGGGGCGCTGCGCGGTGCCGTCGGGCATGTTTTCAACCAGCCCGACCAGCCCCACCACATTGGCGCGGGCGCGGCGTTCAGCCAACGCCTGCATCAGCCCCACAGTGACCGCCGCGCCGCCCATATCCATTGTCATTTCTTCCATGCCCGCAGCAGGTTTCAACGAAATCCCGCCAGTGTCGAACATCACTCCCTTGCCAACCACGGCCAGAGGCGCGCCTTCAGCCCCCTTCCAGTGCAGGATCGCCAGTTTCGACGGGCTGGCAGAGCCTTGCCCCACCGCCAGAAGCGCGCGCAGCCCGGCCTGTTCCAACGCAGGTTCGTCCAGAATCGTGATCTCCAGCCCCAGCGCCGCCATATCCCTGATCTGCGCGGCAAAGCTTTCGGTGGTCAGCACATTGGCGGGCGCATTGACCAGATCGCGGGTCAGATGCACCGCGCGGGCGCGCGCCAGCGCGCCGGTGCAGGCGTCGCTTGCCGCGTCAGCTTCCTTGACCATGATCTGGAACGCCCCAAAGGGCGGTTTGGGCTGCGATTTCTGCGCCTGATACTGATAGGCGCGCAGCAGCGCGGCTTGGACAAGCTGCGCGGGCGGCAGGGCGTCAAGGCAAATCAGCGTGGCCGATTCAGTCGCGGCCTTGCCAATGCTCAGCCCCGCCTTGCGCAGCTCTGCCGGTTGCGGCTTGCGCGGCAGGCGGATGATCTGAAGCGCCTCTGCCTGCATTCCGGCGGGCCAGTTCAGCACCAGCCCCTGCCCCGGCTTGAGCTTGCCGAAAGCGGCGCTTGCCACCGCCCGCGCCACCGCCCCGCGCGTCAGCTTGTCAGCGCGCTTTGCCGCGCGCGGCAGCGGGGTATCCGCATCGTTAAACACCACGACACGCCCGGTGTGGCTGGCGATGGGGTCAAGCGCAAAAGGCAGGAATTCGGGCGTGGCGAAGGATGACATGGCGGCTCCGGCAGTTTGGGTTCTGCGCGAAACCTAGCGCGCCGAAACTGCAATGGCCAGATCAGCCGCGCAATCAGAAGCGGAAATTGAAATGCCGCGTCAGCCCGATAGAGGCGCTGAACTGGTCGCGGCTACCCTGCTGCACAATGGGCGAGCGCGCGGCATCCCCGCGCAGCCGGTCATAGCGCAGCGTCGCGCTAACGCCCCAGTGGTCATTCAGCGGCTGATACGCCCCCACTTCCAGGCCCAGCGCATGCATCCCGCCAGAGGGACGATAGGCTGCCGGGAAATTCGGGGCGGCTGCGGCCTCTGCTGCCGTGATGCCGAAATAGCTGCGCGCGAAGCGGGCATTACCAAAGCTTGCGCGCGGCCCGCCATGCAGCACCAGCCCGCCCGAGCCGCGATAGATGGCATTCGCGCCCAGCTCGCCCGCAATGCCCTTATGGCCGATTGCGCCATAGCGCAGATCGGCAAAGACCTGCCAGCTCTCCGCAGTGTGGTGCAGCCCGAGGCCCAGTTCCAGCGATGCCTTCACATCCTCCAGCCCGGCAAGCTCATTCTTGCCCGCGCGCCTGGGGATATAGCGGAACGATCCGCGCAGCCCGGTGCCGGGGGCAAAGAGGCGCGGCGCATCAGGATCACCCAGCGCAACCCGGCCCAACCGCACCCCGCCAAAGCCGAAACCACCGCCCGGGCCGATGCGGGTGCTGTCGGCGCCGAAATACTCCGGGGCCAGGCTGACCCCGCCGGTCAGCGAAAAGGCCAGCGCGCGCTCCTGCGCCAGCACGGGCGCTGCCAGACTGGCCAAAGCGCCACTTGCAATGACGGGTATCAAAAACCTGGCGGCGCGGCGGCGCAATCTCATACCGTTTCTCTCCTCAATTGTAATATGACATGTCTCGTGCACAGTTATGCGTCGAAGGCAACCCTGTTGGATCAATAATTTCTCGCGCGTGTTCAAAAGCGCGAAATCTGGTGACAGGAGTTGCAGTTTCTGCGCTGTGCAGGCTAGAAGCGCGGCAAGATGATGCAGCAGGATAGCGGGGCGGGATGCAGTTTACCGTGGCGATTGACGGGCCGGCGGCGGCGGGCAAGGGCACGATCAGCAAGGCTGTGGCGCAGCATTACGGCTTTGCGCATCTTGATACCGGGCTTCTGTATCGTGCGGTCGGGATGAAGGGGGGCGACCCTGCCGCCGCGGCGCGCGCGCTGACACAAGCTGATCTGGCACGCCCTGATCTGCGCAGCCTGCAAGCCGGTGAAGCCGCCAGCCGCGTGGCCACAAACCCCGATGTGCGCGCAGCCCTGGTGGCGTTTCAGCGCGATTTTGCCGCGCGCGAGGGCGGGGCCGTTCTGGACGGGCGCGATATCGGCACGGTGATCTGCCCCGCCGCGCAGGTGAAGCTGTTTGTCACCGCCAGCGCCGTGACCCGCGCGCGTCGGCGCTGGCTGGAAGCCGATGACGGCACCAGCTATGACGCGGTGCTGGAACAGGTCCGCGCCCGCGATGCGCGCGATATGGGGCGCAGTGACGCGCCGCTGCGCCCCGCCGATGACGCGGTGATGCTGGACACCACTGATCTGAGCATCCCCGAGGCGATCCGCGCGGCCTGCGCTGCGATTGACGCGAAGCTGCCGGAAAAGGGCTGACGCCCCGGCAGATTTGCCCTGAAAATAAAAAGGGGCACCGCAGCGCCCCTTTTTCCAATGATGTTCTGGCGCGCCTTACATCCGCGAGGCGACGTTTTCCCAGTTGACCAGCTTTTCCAGGAAGTTGCTCAGATAGGCCGGACGCTTGTTGCGGAAATCGATGTAGTAGGAATGCTCCCACACATCGCAGCCCAGCAGCGCGGTCTGCCCGAAACACAGCGGGTTCACGCCGTTTTCGGTCTTGGTGACCTTCAGCGACCCGTCCTGATCCTTCACCAGCCAGCACCAGCCCGAGCCGAACTGGCCCGCGCCTGCGGCGGCAAATTCTTCCTTGAACTTGTCTACAGAACCGAAGCTTTCGACCAGCGCCTTTTCCAGCTCTGAGGGCATTGCGTTGCCGTTCGGCCCCATCATTTCCCAGAACTGCACATGGTTCCAGTGCTGGCTGGCATTGTTGAAGATGCCGGTCTGGGCCACAGCGCCCGACTGATAGGTGCCGGTGATGATATCCTCCAGCGCCTTGCCTTCCCATTCGGTGCCGGCAATCAGCTTGTTGCCATTGTCGACATAGGCCTTGTGATGGATGTCATGGTGGAATTCCAGCGTCTCGGCGCTCATGCCCAGATCGGCCAGCGCGTCATGAGCGTAGGGAAGATCGGGAAGTTCAAATGCCATGTTCTTGTCCTCGTCTGTCATTATGGGTGGCTGCCCTGAATAAGAGCCTTCCCCCCTTCCCCGTCAAGGGGCGGGGCAGAAAAACATGCGCGCCGGTATCAGGAATAAAGCGCGGGTTCCGACCCCGGCGCAGCAGCGGCAGACAAAAGGTCAAACATGTATTGCGCGACCGAGCGGAAGCAGATCAGCGTGGCGCGGTCCTCTGCCTCGAACCAGATCGCGGCGGCAACCTGGGCCGCACGGGTGCGGCGGATATCGCCTGCCCCGATCTGGCTGAAATCCACCGGGCACAGCTTGGCCAGCGCATCGCGCAGCCCTGCGCCTTCCAGTGTGAACACGGCGCGCGCGTCGGACACATTGGCGATGGTGGCAAATTCACCTTCCAGCGACTGCACCAGTTGCTGCGCGATATCTTCTGCGCGGTCATACGGCAGCATCAGCAGCAATTCATCGGGCGACATCCAGGCCAGCGCCATCTCGCCCGCGCTTTCAACCTTGCGCTGTGCGGGCACGGCCAGCCCCAGCGGTTCCAGCGCTGCGGCCAGTTTCATTGACGCCAGATCGCAGCGGATCGTCACCATGCCGCGCAAGCCCGCTTCCTGCACGCTGACAAAGCCCTTGAAATGCGTCCCCGGAAGGGCCGAAGTTGCGCGCTCAGACATCCTGCTTGGCTCCTTCCTTGTCGATCAGAACCGGATCGATGATCCGCGCCTTGATCTCTGCGCCTTCCGGCCCTGCAAAGGTCACGACCTCGCCCATCCGCTCCGGGCCATGCCGGACCAGCCCCATCGCAATGCCCCGGCCCAGATTGGCCGAATAATAGGTCGAGGTCACGCGCCCTTCGGTCACGGCCTGCCCATTGGCGTTCTTGTCCCCCGTGATCGCCAGCGCGCCATGCGGCAGGACCGAGCCATCCAGCGTTTCCAGCCCCACCAGCTTCCAGCGCTCTGGGTCGGTCATGGCGCTGCGCTCCATCCCGCGCTTGCCAAGGAAATCTTCCTTCTTCTTGCTGATCGCCCAAGTAAGGTTCAGATCCTGCGGGATCACCGTACCATCGGTTTCATCGCCGATCATGATGAAGCCCTTTTCGGCGCGCAATATATGCAGCGCTTCGGTGCCATAGGGCTGGATGCCCAGATCCGCCCCTTCGCGCATCAGCCGGTCCCAGAAGGCGCGACCCTGGCTGGCGGGCACCGCGATTTCATAGCTGAGTTCCCCCGAAAAGCTGATGCGGAAGACGCGCGCATCAAACCCGCCCAGACGCCCTTCGGCCCATTCCATGAATTTCAGCGCCTCGCGGCCCAGATCCATACCTCCCAGCCGTTCCAGAAGCTGGCGCGATTTCGGCCCGACCACGGCGATTTGCGCGAATTGTTCCGTCAGGTTGATGGTGTGAACCTTCCAGTCCCACCATTCGCATTGCAGCCAGTCTTCCATCCAGCCATGCACATGATCGGCCCCGCCCGATGTGGTGTGGACCAGGAAGCTGCCATCTTCCAGACGCGCCACCACCCCGTCATCCATCAAAAAGCCGTTTTCATTGCACATCAGCCCGTAGCGGCATTTGCCCGGTTTCAGCGTGTTCATCATGTTTGTGTAAAGCATGTCCATGAAGCGCGGCGCATCCGGCCCGCTGACAAGGATCTTGCCCAGGGTCGAGGCATCAAGCAGCGCGACATTCTGGCGCGCATTCGTCACCTCGCGATTGACCGCATCATGACGGCTTTCGCCTGCGCGCAGATAGGTGAAGGGACGCCGCCACTGACCCACCGGCTCCCAATCCGCGCCATGCGCCTCGTGCCAGTCATGCAAGGGCGTGCGCCGCAAGGGCTGGAACAGCGCCCCGCGCGCCTCGCCCGCGATGGCACCGAAGGAAATCGGTGTATAGGGCGGGCGGAAGGTGGTGGTTCCAGTGACCGGAATCGGCTGATCAAGTGCATCAGAAAGGATCGCCAAGCCGTTGATATTGCTAAGCTTACCTTGATCAGTGGCCATGCCCAGCGTGGTATAGCGCTTGGCATGTTCAACCGATTGATAGCCCTCGCGCGCGGCAAGTTGAATGTCCGAGACCTTCACATCATTCTGGAAATCCAGCCACATCTTCATGCGCAGATCATAGGACGCCATCGCCGGCATCAGCCAGATCGGCTGCATCGGGGCCAGTTGGGCCACCTGATCGCGTGCCGGATCTGCGGGGGTCTTCGCCCCGCCTGTGGCCTTTCCGGCCGCCAAGCCCGCCTGATGCGCATCGCCCAGAACCTCGCCCAGATGGCCGTTGGCCGCCCCGCAGGCCAGCACCATGCCCTGCCCGTCCACCCCAAGCGGCGGGCGTGCGGGATCGGGGCGAAAACAGGATTGCGCGTCATCCCAAAGCAGCTTGCCGCCGCAATGCGACCACAGATGCACCACCGGCGACCAGCCCCCCGACATCGCCACGGCATCACAGGGGATGTGGCGCTCAACCGCGCCGCCGGTGCTGTCCTGACGGCAGATTTCAACGCCCGTGACACGCTTGCCCCCCTTGACCTTGCGGATCGCGCGGCCTTCCAGCACCTCGATCCCCAGCGCACGCGCCTGATCGGGCAGCGCGCCGATGACACGGTCGCGCGGGTCGATAATGGCGGGCACATCCAGCCCGGCCTGTTTCGCGACAATCGCGCTGCGATAGGCGTCGTCATTATTCGTGACCACCACCACGCGCTTGCCCGGTGCCACGGCGAAATTGACGATATAATCGCGCAAGGCCGAGGCCAGCATCACCCCCGGCACATCATTTCCGGCAAATGACAAGGGCCGCTCGATCGCGCCGGTCGCGGTGATCACGCGCCCTGCGCGCATGCGCCACAGCCGGTGGCGCGGGCCGCCCGCTTCGGGCTGATGATCGCAAAGGCGCTCATATCCCAGCACATAGCCATGATCATGCACCCCCGCCCCCATGCAACGGGTGCGCAGCTTTACATTCGGCATGGTTTCAAGGGCTTGAAACGTGGTCTTGATCCACTCATCGGCAGCCTTGCCGTCAACTTCCACCCCATCCACCGGAGCCCGCCCGCCCCAATGCGGGGTCTGTTCCCACAGCGTGACGGCTGCACCGGTCTGCGCGGCGCTCAACGCCGCTTGCAGCCCGGCAATGCCGCCGCCAATGACCAGCACATCGCAAAAGGCATAGATCTGCTCATAGCGGTCGGGGTCACGCGCCTGTGTGTCGGGCGCCTTGCCCAACCCCGCCGAGCGGCGGATGATCGGCTCATAGACATGTTTCCAGAAGGCGCGCGGGCGCAGGAAGGTCTTGTAATAGAAGCCCGCGGTCAGGAATTGCGGCACAAGATTGTTGATGGCCAGAAGATCCCGCTCAAGGCTGGGCCAGTGATTCTGGCTTTCTGCCTGCAAGCCGTCAAACAACTCGGTGGTCGTGGACAGGATATCGGGTTCAAAATGATCGCCACGACCAAGGCTGACCAGCGCATTGGGTTCCTCCGCGCCGGAGGCCACTATACCACGCGGACGGTGATATTTGAACGACCGTCCCGCCAGCATCCGGTCTTGCGCCAGCAGGCTGGCGGCAAGCGTGTCGCCAGCATAGCCTTGCAGCTTTTTGCCGTTGAAAGTGAAGTTCTGCGGCTTGGCGCGGTCGATCAGACGCCCGCCACTGGCCAGACGATGGCTCATGCAAAGCCCTCCCATTCCGGGCGTTTTTCCTTGATTTTATTGACAATCTCTTCGGGCGGTCGATGGGTTTGCGCCGGGTAGCTGGCAAAGACTTCCAGCGTTACCGTATCGCGCGCGACCAGAAACCATTTGCCGCAGCCATAGGCATGGCGCCAGCGTTCAAAATGCACCCCGCGCGGGTTCTTGCGATTGAACATGTAGGATTCGTAATCCGCATCCGACGATCCGGGGCCGAAGCGCTTCAGATGCGCCTCGCCGCCGGGGGCGAATTCGGTCTCTTCGGCAGTGACGCCGCAGCAGGGGCAGGTAATCAATAGCATGTGTCACTCCATCCCGAGCGGGGGGGGGGGGGGGGGGGGGGGGGGGGGGGGGGGGGGGGGGGGGGGGGGG
>JAFIEF010000091.1 GCA_020832655.1 Paracoccaceae bacterium | reverse complement strand
GTCTTGCAGATCGTGGCGTCCACCAGGACGTATTCGAAATCGGGGTCTTTGCTTAACGCTTTGAAAAGATTCTCCCAAACCCCCGCCAACGTCCAACGTCGAAACCGTGAATGCACGGTCCGCCAGTTGCCCAGTTCAGGTGGCAAGTCGCGCCAGGGCGTCGCGCCGCGCGCGAGCCAGAGGACCGCATCCACGAAAAGCCGGTTGTCGGTGCCCGTGCGGCCCCGGTCGCCCGCCTTGCCCGGAAGCAAAGGTTCGACGATCGCCCACTGCCTGTCTGTTAAAGTCCGCCTGCTCAAAATCGCCTCCCGTTTTTGATCTTGAATCAAAAAGAGAGGGATTTGGGAATCCCCTAAATGCAGACACCGCCTAGAGTTGTGCCCGATCAACCTGCGCCGGACGAAACCTTCATCCGCGCCTCGCTTTCATCTTGCCCCAAATACTCTCACCGAAGGTAGCGGGCCGGAAGGCCCGCTTCCCCCCGCAAGCAGGGTCAAGGCGGCGCAACCAGCGCCCTGCCAAAGCCGCAATGAAGCCAACTGCTCAAGCTTGGTCAAAAGTCACTATAGCGTTCGCCCTCTGACGAAAGGATCCTGCGCTTGGGCGTTTATGAGTCGGTGTCCTAGCCCGTCACCAGCATGTAGCCCGCGCCGCGCACGGTCTGCAAATGGCGTGGCGATTTCGGGTCGCGTTCGATCTTACGGCGCAAACGGGTGATCTGGACATCGACCGCGCGTTCCTGCCCGGCAGAACCGCCATGCGCGGCGCGGTTGCGGTCCAGATGCTCGACCAGCGCGTCGCGGCTGACGACTTCATCGGGGTGCTGACAGAAGAACTGCATCAGCGTCGCTTCGGTCTGGGTCAGCCGGATGGGGCTATCGCCGCGGCGCAACTCGCCGCTGTCCAGATCATAGCGCAGCGGGCCGATCAGCAGCACCTGCGGCAATATCCGCGCTGCGCTGGCCTGTGGTCTGCGGCGCAGGATCGCATTGATCCGCAGCAGCAATTCCTGCGGCTCGAAGGGTTTGGCCAGATAGTCATCGGCACCCGCCTGCAAGCCCGCGATGCGGTCCTCTGCCTCGCCCCTGGCGGTCAGCAGCAACACCGGGGTCGTGGCGTCCTGCGCGATATCGCGGGTCAGGCTGACGCCATCTTCGCCCGGCATCATCACATCCAGCACGATCAGATCAAAACTCAGCCCCGCCAGAAGCCGCCGCGCCTGGGCGGCATCGCGCGCGGTGGAGACCATGTATCCGTTGCGGATCAGGTATTTCTGCAACAATGTGCGGATGCGCGCATCGTCATCGACGACCAGCAGATGCGCGGGGGGGGCGGGCTGGGACATCAGCGCCGCTCCTTCAGGGCCAGATACTGGCGACGGATTTCGTCATCCATCATCGCTTCCAGCACCTGACGGAACCCGGCCACCGCCTGCGGCCCGGCGATGCGATAGGCCGCGCGCATGCGTTCGCGCTGGGCTTCGGATAATTTGCGTTCCAGCGTCTGGCCGGCTTCGGTCAGATACAGGTTGCGCTCGCGCCGGTCGGTGCGCCCGACCCGGCTTTCGACCAGACCATCCTCGATCAGGGTGCGCAGGACACGGTTGAGCGATTGTTTCGTCACCCCCAGCACCGACAGCAGATTATTGACCGTGGTGCCATGCGTGCGATTGACGAAATGCAGTGCGCGGTGATGGGCACGGCCATAACCATGTTCGGCAAGAATGCGGTCAGGGTCTGCGGTAAAGCCACGATAGGCGAAGAACATCGCCTCGATGCCCTTGCGCAACTGCTCATCGGTCAGAAACAGCAGATTTTCGCCGCTGATTGTTCCGGTGCCGCCGTGATTCATCTGTCTGCCTGTCTGCAAAGCGCTTGAGATCAAACTTTGGGCTATTTTATGTCAGTCTTGTTGACATTCCAAGGTCGAATTGATAGCGATTCGCAGATTTGGCGCAATATTATGTCCGATATGGACCTAATTTCCGCAATGTTTGGCAAGGCAAGGCTCAGGAGGCAGCGATGGCCGGTGCATATGATGACAGGGACGGATTGATCTGGATGGATGGGCAGATGGTGCCGTGGCGTGATGCCAATGTGCATATCCTGACCCATGCGATGCATTATGCCTCTTCGGTGTTTGAAGGCGAGCGTTGCTATGACGGCAAGATCTTCAAAAGCCGCGAACATTCCGAGCGTCTGCTGGAATCCGGCCGCCTGCTGGACATGCCGATCCCCTATACTGCGGATCAGCTTGAAGCCGCCAAGGCAGAGGTGCTGCGCGCCAATAATCTGCACAATGCCTATCTCCGCGCTCTGGCATGGCGCGGCGCGGGCGAGGATATGGGTGTCGCTGCGCGGCGCAACCCGGTGCGCGTGGCCATCGCGGCCTGGGAATGGGGGGCGTATTATGGCGATGCCAAGATGCAGGGCGCGAAGCTTGATATCGCGAAATGGCGTCGCCCCTCGCCCGATACCATTCCGACTGCGGCCAAGGCGGCGGGGCTTTACATGATCTGCACCATGTCCAAGCACGCGGCAGAGGAAAAAGGCTGTTCGGATGCGCTGTTCTATGATTATCGCGGCTATGTTGCCGAGGCGACGGGCGCGAATGTGTTCTTTGTGCGGGATGGCGAGGTTCACACCCCGATCCCCGATGCGATCCTGAACGGGATCACCCGCCAGACCGTCATTGCCATGCTGCGCGATATGGGGATGAAAGTGCATGAGCGCCACATCCTGCCCGAAGAACTGGCCGATTTCAGCGAATGCTGGCTGACCGGCACCGCCGCAGAGGTGACACCTGTGGGCCAGATCGGCGAGCATCATTTTCAGGTGGGCCAGATCACCCGCAATGTCGCCCAAGCCTATGAGGCGCTGGTGCGGTCCTGACCTGCCGGAGCGGCCCGCCTCAGGCGCGGGCCGTTTCCTCGGCAATGCCGATCAGGGCATAGGTCAGTTGCGCGGCGGTGAAATCCCACACCTCCCAGCCGTCAATCGGGGCCAGTTCGACCACATCCAGCCCCACGCAGCGCCGCCCCTTCAGCGCCGCGCGCACCAGCGCAAGCGCCTGATAATACCCCAAGCCCCCCGGCACCGGCGTTCCGGTGGCGGGCATGATTGCCGCATCCAGCCCGTCCACATCGAAGCTGACATAGATGTCGCGCGGGAAGTCATCCGGCAGGGTGATGTCGTGGATATTGCCGGTCACAAGCTCTTCGGCGTCGATGAAGATGACATTGTTGCGCGCGCGGCAGTCTGCTTCTTCCTGACACAGCGCGCGCACGCCATATTGCGCCAGATGCGTGCCCTCTTCCTCTACCAGAAGCTGCATGACGGATGCATGGGAATGGCGAAACCCCTGATAGGCGCGGCGAAGATCGGCATGGGCGTCGATCTGCACAATTCCCACCGGGCGGCCCAGCGCCTGCTGCACGCCGGTCACGGCGCCCCATGTCAGGCTGTGTTCGCCCCCCAGCGTGACGGGGATCTGCCCCGCGCGCGCAACCGCTTCTGTGCGTGCGGCCAGCGCTGCCAGCGCCTGATCCAGCGGGGCGGTGCAGTCAATGGGCGGGGTGGTGTGAATGCCCGCAGCGCAGGGTTCAAACCCGCGCCAGAGCCGTTCCAGCTGATCCGAGGCCGCGATCAGCGCGGCTGGGCCGCTTGCCGTGCCCGACCCGTAGCTGACCGTCTTTTCCAGCGGCATCGGCACGATCTGATAGCGCGCATCGGGGCCGCGTTCGGCGGTGGTCAGTTCAGAGTTCAGAAAGATCATGACAGCCGCCCCTTGAAGTCCGGATAATCAAACTGCCGGATCACGCGCAGCGCATCCGTTTCGCTGTTCCACACGGCCAGCGCGGGCAGGCGCACGCCGTTGAAAGTGGTGGTCTTGACCATCGAATAATGCGCCTGATCAAGGAACGCCACCCGCGCGCCGATCTGCGGCACCGCGCCAAAGGCATAGCGCCCGATCACATCGCCCGCAAGACAGCTTGGCCCGCCCAGCCGCACCTGTACCGGCCCGCCCTCATTCAACAGGGCGGGGCGATAGGGGGCTTCGATCACATCGGGCATGTGGCAGGTGGCAGAGATGTCCAGAATCGCATTCGGCCCGTCATTTTCGACGATATCCAGCACTTCACCCACCAATATGCCCGCATCCAACGCCACCGCTTCGCCCGGTTCCAGATAGCAATGCAGGCCGGTTTCGGCGGTCACGCGGTGCAGGAAGGCAATCAGCCCCTCGCGATCATAATCAGTGCGGGTGATGTGATGGCCACCACCGAAATTGATCCATTTCAGATGCGGGGCCAGTTTGCGGATATGCGGGGCGATGTGATCCCAGATCGCCAGCAGCGGTTCCAGATCCTGCTCGCACAGCGTGTGCATATGCAGCCCGTCCACACCGTCGAGCGCTGCGGCGTCGATCTGCGCCAGCGGGGTGCCAAGGCGTGATCCGGGCGCGGCTGGGTCGTATTTCGCATCCTCCCCCATCGGCAGGCCGGGGTTGAAGCGCAGGCCCACATGCACATCCTTGCCGCTCTCAAAGATCATCGGCAGAAAGCGATCCTTCGCCGCCGGGGTGTTGAAGACGATGTGATCCGACAGGCGGATGATGTCGGGCATTTCATCGGGCTTGTATCCCGCGGCGAAGGTTTCCACGATGCCGCCATAATGTTCACGCCCCAGCCGCGCTTCCCACAGCCCCGAAGCACAGACGCCCGAGAGATACCGGCTGACCAGCGGGGCCAGTTCCCACATCGAAAACGCCTTGAGCGCACAAAGCACTGTCGCGCCCGCGCGCGCCTGAATATCGGCCAGAACCTTCAGATTGGTTTCCAGCCGCGCTTCATCCACCACGAAACAGGGCGAGGGCACGCGCGACAGGTCGAACCGGGCAAATGCGCCCGGATCGCCCGCATGGGTCTGCATCGCCATCAGAAATCAACCGGTGCCGAAAGTTCGGTGATATTCCACGGCAAGCCATGCTGGTTGAGCAGTTCCATGAAGGGGTCGGGGTCCAGCTGTTCGGTGTTGAACACACCCGCACCCGCCCATGTGCCGTTCAGCATCAGCGCCGCGCCGATCATCGCGGGAACGCCGGTGGTGTAGCTGACCGCCTGAGAGCCGACCTCGCGGTAGCATTCCTCATGATCGCAGATATTGTTGATGTAATAGGTCTTTTCGCCCGACCCATCCTGCGCGGGGCCAGTGATGATATCGCCGATATTGGTCTTGCCCTTGGTGCGTTCGCCCAGATCGCCGGGGTTGGGCAGCACGGCTTTGAGGAATTGCAGCGGGATGATCTGGTGGCCTTCATATTCGACGGGTTCAATGCTGGTCATGCCGACATTCTGCAACACCGTGACGTGCTGGATATAGGCATCGCCAAAGGTCATCCAGAAGCGCGCGCGCTCGATTTCGGGGAA
>JAFIEF010000090.1 GCA_020832655.1 Paracoccaceae bacterium | reverse complement strand
GCAGTGCGCAAAGCTGGAGGGCGAAACCGAAGCGATTATGGGGGCGGCGACGGGCGCGAATAGTTTCCAGATCATCATCTGCCAGCGTGTAATGCCGCAGCATCGCCGTTTCTTCGGTTGGCAGATCAAGCAGCGCTGCCCGCTGGCGGTCAGTGAGCATTTTCCTACGGGGCATGTGGTTCCTTCCGAGATCAAAGCGACTGTCCGTAAGGGGTTCCTGCACCGGACATGTGTTGCAAAGGTTGGCAGGGTCAGAAAAACCACACCGCAGAATATCTCGTATAGGTGGTACGATTTGATTCGCACATGCCGCCCCTTAATCGTACGCTGAAGCCATGACTGTGACCAAAATTGGCTATGCCCGCTGCTCGACCGACAAACAGGACCTGACCGCACAACGGCAGGCCCTATGCGCCTTGGGCGTATCAGAGGATCTCATTTATATTGACCATGGGCTGACAGGCACCAACCGCGCCCGCCCCGGTCTTGACCAGGGATTGGCTGCCGTGCGGGAAGGTGACGTGCTGGTCGTGCCAAAATTGGATCGCCTTGCCCGATCCGTCCCCGATGCACGCGCGATCGCAGATCAGTTGGAGAAGAAAGGCGTCAAGCTCGCGTTGGGGATGTCTATCTACGACCCGACAGACCCCATGGGTAAAATGTTCTTCAACATTCTGGCCACCTTCGCTGAGTTTGAGGCTGATCTCATCCGGTTACGGACCAAGGAGGGCATGGCGATCGCACGGACAAAGGGCAAACTCCGTGGAAAACAGCCGAAACTCTCTGAAAAACAACAAAAAGAGCTCGCGCGTATGCATGCTACCGGTGACTATTCCATCAGCGATCTGGCAGAACTATTTGCTGTCTCTAGGCCCACAATCTACAGAACTTTGCAACGCACAGGCGACAAAATCACACCTTAGCGTAGGATCCTGCCCCCTCCGGCATCAGACCCCAATGAAGCGGAGGTAGGCGGTCATGTCCTCGAAGTCGCGCGGCCCCCGGATGGTCAGCGCGTCCAGAGTGGCGCACTTCAGGTGACCGTTCGGGCTTTCAATAGAGCCATTCTCATGGGCCACGCCCTTGCGGTCGCCGCGCTAGTCACAGGGGTCATGGTCGCCTTTTCCGGGGTGATCGGCTTTGTCGGGCTGATGATCCCGCATTTCATGCGCCTGGTAGTGGGGGGCGACAATGCCCGCGTGCTTCTCGCCGCGATGCTGGCTTGGACGGTATTCCTCGTCCAGGCCGATATCATCGCGCGCAAAATCAAACGCCCCGAAGATCTGCCCATAGGCATTATCACGGGCTTAGTGGGCGGGCTGTTTTTCGTCTGGCTGCTCCGGCGGCGGCCCATGGCGGCCTGATCTGCGCTATGCCTGACGCCGCAGCAGGTAGGTGTCCATGATCCATCCATGGCGCGCGCGGGCCTCGGCGCGCTTGGCAATGATCTGCGGCGCGGCTTGCGCCAAGGCGCCGCTGACCAAAACCTGCTCGGCCATGCCCAGATAAGCCCCCCACCAGATATGCACCCCCTCGGGCGCAAGCCGGGTGAAACTGCATTCGCCATCCAGCATCACCACAAGTGTTTCAGCCCCTTCGGGCCAACCATGATCGCGCAGCCGCCTGCCAGTCGTGACCGTGACCGCACCATTGATCGTGTTGAAGGGAATCGCATGGGCCGCTGTCAGTGCCTGCAGGGCGGTAATGCCGGGGATGACGCGCAAGCGCGGCGCAGGGTGCAGCCGCGCTGCTATGCGCAAGGTCGAATCATAAAGCCCCGGATCGCCCCAGACCAGAAGCGCGACCGGGCCTGACAGATCTTCGCGCGCGATAATCTCTGACCAGCGCTCGGCAATCGCATCGTGCCAGCGCTCCACCCGCACTGCATAGGGCAGTGTTTCGTCCCGCAAGGGCATCTCAAACTCGACCACCCGCGCGGGGCTGTCGCAGGCGGTCAGGATCTGATGGCGCAGATCGGCCAAATCTTCCTTGCCCACCCCTTTGCGCGGCACAAGCACAAGGGCGGCTTCGCACAAAGCGGCGCGTGCCTGCAAGGTGACATGATCCGGGTTACCTGTCCCGATTCCGATCAGGCAGAGATCAATCATCAGACCCCTCAGCCAAGGGCCCATAGAAAATCAACGCAGGCTTCGTGCCGATATCCTGCGCCAGTTGCGCGGCCAGCCCCGCCACAGTGCTGCGCGTCAGACACTGCTCAGGCGTGCCCACCGCTTCGGCCAGCATGGCAGGGGTCGCGGGGGGCAGACCATGGGCGATCAGCGCCTCGGCCAGCGCGGGAAAGCTGCGCTTGCCCATGAAGATCACCGTACAAGCTGTGGGATCAGCCAGCGCGGACAAGTTCAGGTCAGGCGGCAACTGGCCGGACGTATCGGCCCCGGTCACGAATTGCACCCGCCGCGCCGTCAGCCGTCGGGTCAGGGGGATACCTGCCGCAGCAGCAGCCGCTAAAGGCGAGGGAATGCCCGGCACGATCTCAAAAGGCAGTCCAGCTTCGCGCAGGGCGGTCAGTTCTTCCTCCAGCCGCCCGAACACTCCGCCATCGCCCGCTTTCAGCCGCACCACGCGCCCGCCCTGCCGCGCATAATCGACCAGCAGGCGGTTGACATGATCCTGCTTCGGCGAAGGTCGCCCCGCGCGTTTGCCCACCGCCACCAGATCGGCCCCGGCGCGCGCATGGCCAAGGATCGGGCCAGAGGCCAGATCGTCGAACAACACGGCATCCGCGCGCTTGAGCCGGTCCAGCGCTTTGAGGGTCAGCAGTTCCGGGTCGCCCGGCCCTGCGCCCAGAAAACTCACGAAGCCGCTCATGGCGCTTCTGCCGCGATCAGGTGAAAAAACGTGCCTGTCACATGGCCGCGCCGCGAGCCCGTTTCAGGCACGGCTGCGCCATCGGCATCGGCCACATGCGCCAGTGGCGGATCGGGCTGTTCAAGGATCGTCGAGTAATGAAACTCATGCCCGCGCAGGCAGGCCCCTGTGGCATGGCCCGGCATCGGGCCGTCGAGCACAGCGCGCCTGTAGCCCAGATGCAGCTTGCGCGTCGCGTAGCTTGTGACCAGCCCCAGCAACCCGGCCATGGCGTGGCGTGTGCCCTCCTTATCGACCAACCCCGCGCCAAGAACCATATAGCCGCCACATTCGCCATGCACCGGACGGGTCTGCGCATGAGCGCGCAGCCCGGACAGGAAGCGGTCGGCACTTGCAATGCGTCCGGCATGCAATTCCGGGTAGCCCCCCGGCAGCCAGACCAGATCAGCATTCGGGTCCGGGGCCTCATCTGCCAAGGGAGAAAATGGCATGATCTCGGCCCCTGCCTGCTGCCAGCCGGTCAGAACATGCGGATAGGTGAAGGAAAACGCCGCATCCTGCGCCAGCGCAATCCGCTGCGCAGGTGGCCGTGGCAACCCGCCGGCCCCAACCGCCGCAGCGTTTTTTACAAGTGCGCGCAGCGCCGCCAAATCCACATGCGCGCGCAGAAAAGCAGCATAGCCTGCAATCGCGGCCTCCAGATCGGGGTGTTCGACCGCCTGAATCAGCCCCAGATGCCGCTCAGGCAAGGCCAGATCGCCGCGCCGGGGCAATGCGCCCAGTACTGGCAGGCCCGCGCGTTCCATCCCGAGCCGCGTCAGCCGTTCATGCCGTGGACTGGCCACGCGATTCAGGATCACGCCTGCCACGCGGCAGCCGGGGTCATAGCTCGCAAATCCCAGAGCAGTGGCAGCGGCGGATTGCGCCTGCCCACCGACATCAAGCACCAGCACGATGGGCCACCCCATCCTGGCTGCAGTCTCGGCCGACGCACCGAAGCCCGACAGCCCGCGCGTGGCCACACCGTCGAACAAGCCCATCGAACCTTCGGCTACACAGATATCGGCACCCTTGGCTTGCGCCGCAATCGCACCGAACAAATCCGGCCCCATAGACCATGTGTCCAGATTGAACGAGGCCCGCCCACAGGCCGCGCGGTGAAAGGCCGGGTCGATATAGTCCGGGCCGGATTTGAACGGCTGAACCACCAGCCCGTCCTCGGCCAGCGCGCGCAACAGGCCCAGCATCACCGTTGTCTTGCCTGTCCCGGAGGCGGGCGCAGAGATCATCAGACCGGGGGGCAAAGGTTCAGTCATCACTCTCACTCCATTCTGACCAAGGGCTGTCTGCGCTTTGGGGCCGATAGCGGCGGTCATAGTCGGGCGCATAGAGGCAGCTTTCGTCAAACACCTCTGCGGCCAAGGCAGGGCCGATCAGGATCAACGCAGTGCGCGCAATGCCCTCGGGCAACGCAGCTTCAACTGTGGCAAGTGTGGCGCGGATGATGCGCTGATCCGGCCAGCTTGCGCGCCAGACAATCGCCACCGGGCAGTCGGGGCCGTAATGCGGGGTGGTTTCCGCGACCACATGCGCAAGGTTCTGGATCGACAGATGCAGCGCCAATGTCGCGCCCGTGGCCGCGAAATTGGCGAGTGTCTCTTGCGCAGGCATCGCACTGGCACGGCCTGACGTGCGCGTCAGCACCACGGATTGCGCCAGCCCCGGCAGGGTCAGTTCTGCCCCCAGTGCCGCAGCCGCAGCCGCAAAGGATGGCACACCGGGCGTGACGGTATAAGGGATGTCCAGCGCGCGCAGGCGCCGAAGCTGTTCACCCATGGCTGACCAGAGCGACAGATCGCCCGAATGCAGCCGCGCAATGTCATGGCCTGCAGTATGGGCAGAGGTGATCTCGGCCATGATCGCGTCCAGATCAAGCGGGGCAGTGTTCACGATCCGCGCGCCTTGCGGGCAGTGTGCAAGCACCGCTTGGGGCACCAGTGACCCGGCATAGAGGCAGACCGGGCAGGCCGCGATCAGATCGCGGCCGCGCAGGGTCAGCAGATCGGGCGCACCGGGGCCTGCGCCAATGAAATGCACTGTCATCGGTCTGATCCTTCTGCCAGCGCGCATGTTGCGCAACCATCTTCCGAGATGACGCGCGGCCCGAGCAGGCGCGCGCCCGGACCCGCCGCCGCCAAAGCCGCCGCTTCCGCTAGCGAACCTGTGCCGCGTGCGGCCAAGGAGGCAAGGGACTGTGTGAGTGTCGTCTGCGCACGGATCGTCTTTGGCGCGACGGGAATCACGCGCTGCCCGTCCGCGAAGTGTTGAAACACCTCTGTCCTTGCCTTGTCCCGCGCGGTCGCAAGACAATCTGCCTGCCCGCCCGCGCGCGCGAAGGCCGAAGCCAGACTCTCGACCCGCGCATCTGCCCGAAACCCGAAGCCCGCCACGATCACAGCACACCTGCCCACTGCACGATGGGGCGCGCAGGCACCCAGCCGCGCAACTGTCCGAGGGGTTCCGCCTGTGCAATCTCGACCCGCATCAGGTTGCCGCCTTTACGCGCGGCCCAGCCGGTCAGCAGCGCCTCGGATTCGAGCGTCACGGCATGGGCGAC
>JAFIEF010000089.1 GCA_020832655.1 Paracoccaceae bacterium | reverse complement strand
ATCATCGCGCGATCATGGATACATGAAAATGGGGTCAGAGCTATCCGACATGATGCGTTGCAACCCGGCGAAAGGGCGTCCCTCGAATAACAAACAGTGAGCTTGCTCTCTGTCACGTGCTTGCAGTTCCGCCGACTGCCCCAAGCTGGCGCGCGCGGGCTCTCTCTTCGCACAAGAGCCATGACCTGCCCCCCGGTCGTCGCTCATTCATAACGTGAGTCCTTGGGGTTGATGGTTGTCGTTTTGGGCTTGGGCTTGGGCAAGCGGGCCTTCGGTGAGAGTATTTGGGGCAAGATGAAAGCGAGGCGCGGATGATGGGTTTCATCTGGCGCAAGCTGACCGGGGACACCTCTAACGCCGATATCTCGGCCCTTGCAGCATCCCCATTTCGGTATAGTCAAACCCGTCGGGGCCGATATAGGTCAGGATCGCACAATTCGACCACCCGTCTTCGGGATCAGACAGGATCATCGCCGGGCCGGTCTGTGATGTCCCGTCGCAATTCTCGACAATGCTGAAGCGGTAGGAAAACAACTGGTTGTCGTCGTATAGCTGGAACAGCGTATTGCCGAACACCTCGGCCCGTTCGCGGCTGTCTGTGGGATCGGTGAAGAAACCCTGCAACGCGAACCAGATCCGGTCAAGATCACTGGCGGTGGTGATCGCCTCGACCCGTTGCACGGCCACTTCGACCGATGCGTCATTGAAATTGACGATATCTGCCCAAAGGTTCACGCGCTGGCCGGGGGTCAGGAACGATAGTGAAATGAAGGTTTCGGAATAATTCGCCTCTGATGGGTAAACCAGCCATTCGACGCCATCGCCCTCGAACACGCACCATTCCTGGGTGCCATCATCATGGCATCCCAGATACCGGGCCACGGCAAAATGCGGATCGCCATAGCTGCCTGAACCAAACCCCGCCTGATAGTCGATATATTGCAGTGTCGGGGCACGCAGCGCCGCGACAGATGCGCTGGGCGCCAAGATGGCCGCGCCGCAACTGCGCCCGGCACCTTGTCATGACCCGACATTGCACAAGCAGTCGTCCACGTGGCAAAAGCATCGTCCGATCAGGCCAGCGGGTCAAGTATTTCGCTGTCAAAGGGTGGAGTTTGATTTCTGCACTCACCCAGGCAAAGGCAGCCGGTGCTGATCCCGGTGCGACCGTCTGCCGCCTGTGGGAATGCGCGTCGCAGGGTCTGTGGCTTGGCTGATATGCTCCGATCCGTCATCGCGGAATTCGGGGCGAATACTCGTTTGTTGTTGTCGCATGCTGAAAGGTGCGAAACCGCAAAATACCGCTTCGCGCGACATGCGCTGCTGCAGGGCTTACAGATCGCGCCACATCACCAGCGCATCGACATAGCCCTGCTGCGGGTGACAAAACGCCCCCGGCAAGCGCCCGACAATGTCGAAGCCATGCGCCTGCCACAGCGCCACGGCGCGGCTATTGCTTTCGACCACGAAATTGAACTGCATCGCGGCAAAGCCGCGCGCGCGGGCGGTTTCCAGCGCATCGGCCAGCATCGCGCGCGCCACGCCGCGCCCCTGCGCTGCGGGCGCCGTGACAAAGCCGCAATTGCACACATGCGCGCCGCCGCCCTGCTGGTTGGGGCAGATGTAATAGCTGCCCAGCACCTGCCCGCCTGCTTCGGCCAGATAGGCGCTATGCGTGCCCCCGCACCAGAACTGCAACGCATCTTCGCGGCTGATGGTGGGGTCAATGGCATAGGTCTCGCCCGCGCGAAAGACGGGTTCCAGCATGGACCAGAGCGCGGGGTGATCTGCTGCCAGCAGGGGCCGTATCTGCATCTTATCCAGGCCTTCCCTTCACCGCCCAGTCCAGCGCGTCTTCCAGCCGGTCATCGCCCCAGAACACTTCTGACCCGACAACAAAGCTGGGGGAGCCGAACACCCCCAGCGCCATTGCGTGATCGCTCTCTGCCACAAGCCGCGCGGCCAGTTCTTCGGTCCGGGCCTTGGCAAGAACGCGGTCGGGGTCTTGCCCGATCGCGCTCAGCGCGTGGCCCAGCGCGGGTTCCTTGCCCGGCTCCAACCCTTCGACGAACCACAGCCGGTAGGTTTCGCGCACATAGTTCTGCCCCCAGCCCTCGATACAACCAAGAAGCGCCACCTGATTGGCGAAAGCCAGCTCCGCCAGCGGATAAGGCGCGGGCAGGCGCAGCGCCAGCCCGTATTTCTGCGCCCGCCTTTCGATATCGCGCCACATATAGGCCGCCTTCACCGGCTTGTCGCGAAAGGGGATGTTGTTTTGCGCCAGCATGATGCGGCGCACATCGAAGGGCCGCCATGTCACCGCAACCCCGGCCCGCGCTGCGACATCCGCGATACGCATGACGCTCAGGCAGCTATAGGTGCTGCCGATGGAGACCCAGAAATCGACCGGCTGTGCCATTGGCTCAGAACTCCACCACCGCCCTGATCGACTTGCCTTCATGCATCAGATCGAAGCCTTCATTGATCTGATCGAGGCGCAGCTTGTGGGTGATCATCGGGTCGATCTCGATCTTGCCGTCCATATACCAGTCCACAAAGCGCGGCACATCCGAGCGCCCCCTGGCGCCCCCGAAAGCCGTGCCTTTCCACACCCGCCCCGTGACCAGCTGGAAGGGACGTGTTGAAATTTCCGCCCCCGCAGGGGCCACGCCGATGATCACCGACACGCCCCAGCCGCGATGGCTGCATTCCAGCGCGTCGCGCATCACCTGCACATTGCCGGTGGCGTCAAAGCTGTAATCCACCCCCCCGATGGCATCATCGCCGCGCTGGGTCAGCTTCACGATCTCGGCTACCACATTGTCCACCTTCGCGGGGTTGATGAAATGCGTCATGCCGAATTTGCGCGCCATCTCTTCCTTGCCGTCATTCAGATCAACCCCGATGATCATATCCGCGCCCGCCATGCGCAGCCCCTGAATGACATTCAGCCCAATGCCGCCCAGCCCGAACACCGCCGCTGTCGCGCCGATCTCGACCCCGGCGGTATTGATCACCGCGCCGATGCCGGTGGTCACACCGCAGCCGATATAGCAAATCTTGTCAAACGGCGCGTCCTTGCGCACCTTGGCCAGTGCAATTTCCGGCATGACCGTGTGGTTGGCGAAGGTCGAACAGCCCATGTAATGATAGATCGGCGTGCCATCGAGCATGGAAAACCGCGTGGTGCCATCGGGCATAAGCCCCTGGCCTTGGGTGTTGCGAATGGCGGTGCACAAATTGGTCTTGCCCGACCGGCAGGAATAGCATTCGCGGCATTCGGGGGTGTATAGCGGGATGACATGATCGCCGGGCTTCAGCGTGGTGACGCCTTCGCCCACCTCCACCACCACACCCGCGCCTTCATGGCCAAGGATCGACGGAAACAGCCCTTCCGGGTCAGCACCCGAGCGGGTGAATTCATCGGTATGGCATATGCCGGTGGCCTTGATCTCGACCAGAACCTCGCCCGCTTTCGGGCCATCCAGGTTCACCTCCATGATTTCCAGTGGTTTTCCGGCCCCAAGGGCCACCGCGGCACGGGTGCGCATGGTCATCTCCTCCCTGATTATCTGCCACCAGCATGGCGCAGGCCATGCCTGCTCGGCAAGCACAACAGCGCCGTTTCGGGCGCAAAACCCGCCACGCATCGCGAATACTTGATTTTCCGCGTCCCAATGCGCAAAGTGATCAGATGAATGTGCACAGTTCCATGCGCAGCGCGGAAGCCCAGGTCAGTTTTGACCGCCGCGAACTGGGCGTCATCCTGTCGCTTTACGGGCGCATGGTCGCGGCGGGCGAATGGCGCGATTATGCGATTTCCTGCCTGCGCCACCATGCCACCTTTTGCGTGTTTCGCCGCACAGCCGAAACCCCGCTTTACAGCATTGAAAAACACCCCGCCCTGCGCAACCGCCAGGGCATGTATGCGGTGATCGGGATGGATGGGCAGATATTGAAGCGCGGCCATGATCTGGCGCAGGTGCTGAAAGTGCTCGAACGCAAGCTCTTGCGCGTGATCGGCGATTGAGCCTTTACAGCCCCGCCCCGCGCTGCTAAGCGCGATTTCATGAACATGCCTGCATATATGCCGCTTGCGCGACGCCGATAGCCGCGCTGTTCCTCTGCCACCGGCGGGTCCGGTCGGCATGCCCCCTTCCCCTGCCCTTCCCTGGAAACTTGCGATTGACTTGAAAGCTGCGCTTTGGCAGGTCAATGGCTTCCCGTGATACAGGATATCGCCCATGAACGCGTCATTTCCGCCGGTTCTGCCCACCTATAACCGCACCCCCCTGCGCTTCGCGCATGGTCAGGGAAGCTGGCTGATTGCGGAGGACGGCACGCGCTATCTCGATTTTACCTCGGGCATAGCGGTGAATGCGCTGGGCCATGCCCATCCCGCACTGGTCGCGGCGCTGACCGAACAGGCGCAGGCGCTGTGGCATGTCTCCAACCTCTATGAAATTCCGGTGCAGGAAAAACTGGCCGAAGCGCTGGTTGCCCATACATTCGCTGATACGGTGTTCTTCACCAATTCCGGCACTGAAGCTGCCGAGCTTGCCATCAAGATGGTGCGCAAATACTGGCATGATCAGGGAACGCCGCGCGACACCATCTTGACATTCGAGGGCGCGTTTCACGGCCGTTCCACAGGGGCGATAGCGGCTGCGGGGGCGGAAAAGATGACCAAGGGCTTCGGCCCGCTGATGCCGGGCTTCAAGACCCTGCCCTGGGGCGATCTTGATGCGCTGCGCGCCGCGCTTGATGATACGGTCGCTGCGGTGATGATCGAACCCATCCAGGGCGAAGGCGGCATCCGCCCGCTGCCCGATGCCGATCTGAAAGCGCTGCGCGCGCTCTGCGATCAGACCGGCGCGTTGCTGGTTCTGGACGAGGTGCAATGCGGCATGGGCCGCACGGGGCGGCTTTTCGCGCATGAATGGGCCGGGATCACGCCTGATATCATGATGGTGGCCAAGGGCATTGGCGGGGGCTTTCCGCTGGGCGCGGTGCTGGCCACGGCGCGCGCCGCCTCGGGCATGGGGGTGGGCACGCATGGCTCCACCTATGGCGGCAACCCGCTGGCCTGCGCTGTGGGGCTGAAACTGGTCGAGATCATCACCAGCGACGGCTTTCTTGATACGGTGCGCCGCAAGGGTGCTCTTCTACGCCAGAAACTCGAAGGGCTGGTCGCCAGCCATCCCGATATTTTCGAAGAAGTGCGCGGCACGGGGCTGATGCTGGGGCTGAAATGCACCTGCCCCAACACCGATCTGGTCAGGGCCGCGCAAGACGCGCATCTGCTGACCGTGCCTGCCGCCGATAATGTCATCCGGCTTCTGCCCCCGCTGACGATCAGCGAGGACGAGATCACCGAGGCGCTGCGCCGCCTCGATCAGGCGGCATCCACCCTGTCCTGATTTCATCCTTGTCCAAATATCCCGGGAGCGCGCGGGCCCAGCCCCCGCCCCCAGAAAAGCAAAGTAATAACCCCCCAACCCCCAAT